>JBFEVY010000017.1:0-21587 GCA_041546665.1 Spongiibacteraceae bacterium
GGATAAATTTGTAGAATTTTACTGATGTAGCTAGGATATCGGCCACAGAGTTTTATTTGTTCGCGCCGTGTGGTTCTTAGGTCTCGCTGCTATATAGCAGGATGCGGTAGTGAATATTCAACGTTTCGTGCCAAGGAGTGTTTATGTCTTCGTCGCAAATTTCCCGTGTAGAACACAGTGGTCTGCAGATCGCCGAGGTGCTGTATCGCCTGGTCAATGAGGAAATCGCGCCGGGCACCGGAGTGGCTCCGGGTAGCTTCTGGGCGGCGATGGCTGAAATCGTTGCGGACCTGGCGCCCAAGAACAAGGCGCTGCTGGCTAAGCGCGATGAGATTCAGGCAAAGATTGATGAGTATCACCGCAGTAATCCTGGCTTGCCGGATATGGCGGCTTACAAGGCCTTTCTGGAAGAGATTGGTTACCTGTTGCCCGAGCCCGCTGATTTTGCAATCTCGACCGAAAATGTCGATGAAGAAATTGCGAGCCTGGCCGGCCCACAATTGGTTGTACCCGTAATGAATGCCCGCTTTAGCCTCAATGCGGCAAATGCGCGCTGGGGCAGCCTGTACGACGCGCTTTACGGTACCGATGTTATTTCTGAAGAAGGCGGCGCGGAGCGCGCGGGTGCCTACAACCCGGTGCGCGGTGACAAGGTTATCGCTTATGCGAAGGCCTTTCTGGATAAGCATGCTCCGCTGGCGGCAGGTAGTCATGCCATGGCGACCAGCTACCGTATCGAAAATGCCTCGCTCAAGGTGATGTTGTCTGACGGCGCAGTGACCGAGCTGCAAACTCCCGAGAAGTTTGTCGGTTACATGGGTGCTGCCGAAGCGCCGACCAATGTGCTGCTGAAAAACAACGGTCTGCACATTGATATCCAAATTGATGGCGCTCACCCCATCGGTAAAACCGATGCTGCCCAAGTGAAGGATGTGGTTTTGGAAGCGGCATTGACCACGATTCAGGACTGCGAAGACTCGGTTGCGGCGGTCGATGCTGAAGACAAGGCGGTTGTATACAGCAACTGGCTGGGTCTGATGAAGGGCGACCTCAGCGAGACCTTCAGCAAAGGCGGCAAAGAGATGACCCGCCGTATGGTCAGTGATCGCGTTTTCACCGCCCCTGCTGGTGGTGAGAAAACCCTGCACGGCCGCAGCTTGCTGCTGGTGCGCAATGTGGGTCACCTGATGACCAATAATGCGATTCTGGATACGGATGGTAACGAGGTGCCGGAAGGCATCATGGACGCCATGGTGACCGTATTGGCGGCCATGCACGACCTGAAGAAAACCGGCGAGCTGAGCAACTCTCGCACCGGCAGCGTATACATTGTAAAACCGAAGATGCACGGCCCGGAAGAAGTGGCCTTCGCCGCCGAGTTGTTCGGTCGCGTGGAAGAGGCCCTGGGTCTCGCCCGCAATACGCTGAAGATCGGCATTATGGACGAGGAGCGTCGCACCACGGTGAACCTGAAAGCCTGTATCGCCGCGGCCAGTGAGCGCGTTATTTTCATCAACACCGGTTTCCTTGATCGCACCGGTGACGAGATTCATACCAGCATGGAAGCCGGCGCGTTTGTTCGCAAGGCCGACATGAAGCAGCAGGCCTGGATCAATGCCTACGAAGACTGGAACGTGGACATCGGTCTGGAGTGTGGCCTGAGCGGTAAAGCCCAGATTGGTAAAGGGATGTGGGCAATGCCGGACGAAATGGCGAAGATGATGGAGGCCAAAATTGGTCACCCCAAAGCCGGTGCCAACTGTGCCTGGGTTCCCTCGCCAACTGCAGCAACCCTGCACGTTATGCACTACCACGAGGTGAATGTGCGCAGCCTGCAGGAGCAGATTGCTCAGCGTCAGCGCGCTGCCCTGGAAGATATTCTCACTATTCCTGTAGCGGCGGAGACCAACTGGTCGGCGGAAGAGATCCAGCAGGAACTCGACAACAATGCCCAGGGGATTCTCGGTTACGTGGTGCGCTGGATCGACCAGGGTGTGGGCTGTTCCAAAGTGCCGGATATCAATGACATCGGCCTGATGGAAGACCGTGCGACCCTGCGTATCTCCAGTCAGCATATTGCCAACTGGCTGCGTCACGGTATTTGCAGTGCCGAACAGGTGACTGAGACCATGCGTCGTATGGCGGCAGTGGTAGATCGCCAGAATGCCGGTGATCCACTGTACATTCCCATGGCCGAAAATTTTGATGACAGTGTCGCCTTCCAGGCGGCCTGCGAGCTTGTCTTTAAAGGCTGCGAACAGCCCAGCGGATACACCGAGCCGGTATTGCACCGCCGCCGTCTGGAGTTCAAAGCCAAGCATAACGCCTGAGGCTTAGTGGCCTACGCGTGATTGCTTAACCCTTTCCTGTCAGTGAGGCTTGGCCCGGTTTTTCCGGGCCTTTTTTATTGTGCTGACACCGTTAACGCGCCGCAATCCACCTTTTCACGGTCTATCTTGGCGGTTTAACCGCACCCCACTAGCCGTATATTGCAAATGCGCCCATAATCACTAATTATTATTTGCCCGACGCAGAGTATTTTTGCTATGAATTTATCGCGCATCGATTTAAACCTTCTGGTCTACCTGGACGTGTTGTTGCGGGAAAAAAATGTCACCCGGGCGGCCGAGCAGCTGGGGATCACTCAGCCGGCACTGAGTAATGGGCTGCGCAGGCTGCGGGATTTGTTTAACGATCCCCTGCTGGTGCGAACCAGTGAGGGGATGACGCCCACTGAGCGGGCGCTGGAATTGCAGCCCCAGGTTCGGAGCATTCTGTCGTCTGTTGAGCAGGCTGTGTTGCCGGTATCTGATTTTAAGGTGACCGAAAGCAACCGGGTGTTTCGCATCATGGCCAGCGACTATGCGGAATCGACTCTGCTGATTCCCTTTGCCAGCGTGCTGCGCGAAGAGGCCCCCAATGTCACGCTGGACGTACTCACCCCCAGTGACGTGACTTTTCAGGATCTTGAGCAAGGCAAAATCGATATGGCGATTAACCGCTTTGATCGACTGCCGCAATCCTTTCACCAAGCAACGGTTTGGCGGGACAGTTTCTCCTGTCTGATGAGTTCGCAGAATCCCAATCTTGAAAAGTTTGATATGGATGCGTTCCTGGCTGCGTCACACATCTGGGTTAGTAAAACCGGAATGGGGGTTGGCCGCGGTATGAGTCAGCGGGACAGTCAGCGGCTGGGCTGGGTCGATGAGGCTTTGGCGGAGTTTGGCCACGAGCGCCAGATTCGTTTCTTTACCCGTCACTATCAGGTTGCGGCGATGCTGGCGCGTCACCCAGACCTTATTGCGACACTGCCGACGCAGGTTGCCCAGTTGTACAAGGATGATCCGACCCTGGTGATCCGCAAGCCGCCGTTTATGATTATTCCAATTGAATTGAAATTAGCCTGGAGTCCTCTGCTACAGCATGATCCCGGGCATATCTGGTTGCGTCGTAAAATTGTCGATCTCGGTCAGGAGATTCTCGACCGGGGTTAGTACCCTTTTGCCGATTGTTTATGGGGTTTTCACGGTGTTTCGGGGTGACCTTGCCGGCCAAAGCTGTCATGCTTACGGGTTCATTTTAACGGGAGGCTCCCATGAACATTGCAAACGGAAGTGTGGTGTCATTTCACTACACCCTCACTGGCGACGACGGCGCTGAAATCGATTCATCAAAAGGCGGGGAGCCTTTAGCGTACTTGCACGGCAGTGGTGGAATTATCCCTGGGTTGGAAAAAGAGCTGGAAGGCAAAGTTGCCGGCGACAAGCTGAACGTGACTGTGCAGCCGGAAGAAGCCTACGGCCCGGTTAATGCTGACCTGATTCAGCCTGTCCCTCGCTCTGCCTTTCAGGGTGTTGACCAGATCGAAGTCGGTATGCAGTTCCAGGCTCAGGGTAACGGCGGCCAAATGCAGCTGGTCGTGGTCACTGCGGTGGATGACGAGAGTGTCACCGTTGATGCTAACCACCCACTGGCGGGCAAGGTGCTGCATTTTGATGTGGCCATCGATTCTGTACGTGAAGCCAGCGAAGAAGAAAAGCAGCACGGCCATGTTCATGGCCCGGGTGGTCACGACCACTAAGGCGCTGTATTGCACACCGAAAAGGGGCCTTTGGGCCCCTTTTTTTATTCTGCAAGTGTGTGGCTGGTCCGGCGGTTGGCAAGAAACCTGCTTGGTTAATGTGTCAGAGGTCGGTCATCGTTGATGGAGCAGGCTGCGGTAAAAACCCTTGAAAGCGTGGGCGCAGACTCTAGACTGACCATAAGATTAGGACAAATGCAGGAGATGTGTTTTGCCCTTACCGGCAATTGAGTTGGAAGGTTTCCTTCAGGCAGAGAGGCTCCCTGAATCGTATCGACAACAGGTGGAGTGCTTTTTTCTGCCGTTTATTGATGCTCTTGAAGTGCGGATTCGTCAGCGCGAATTGCGGACCCTGGGGATTCACGGTGCCCAGGGTAGCGGTAAATCCACCCTGGCCAGCTTTTTTGCCTGGTATCTGAAACAAAGGGGTTTTTCTGTCGCGCAGGTCTCACTCGACGATTTTTATCTGCGCCGCGATGAGCGGCGCGCCCTCGGTGAATCGATACACCCGCTTCTGGCAACCCGGGGGGTGCCCGGAACCCACGATATTTCCCTGGCGTTGAATACGCTGAGCCAGCTTCGCGATCTCCCTGCCGGGCAGTCTCTGCCGGTGCCGCGCTTTGATAAACTCAACGATGACCGTTACCCTGAAAGTGAGTGGCCACTACAGGTGGGGGAAGTCGACCTGATTATTTTTGAGGGCTGGTGTTTGGGGGCCGTCGCGCAGGCGGAGGATGAACTGTCTGAGCCCGTTAATGAACTTGAACGTCAGGAAGACCCGGATGGGAGCTGGCGCCGCTATGTAAATGGGTGTCTGGGTGGTGATTACCAGACGCTGTTTGCCGAGCTGGATTACTTGATGATGTTGGAAGCTCCGAGTTTTGGTTGTGTGGCGGGTTGGCGTCTTGAGCAGGAGCTGCGGCTTGCTGAGCGCGAACCTGGCAAGTCGGTAATGAGCGCTGCAGACGTTGCGCGTTTTGTTCAGCATTACGAACGGATAACGCGGCATTGCCTGAAAACGCTCCCCGAGCGGGCAAACTGTGTGATGATGATGGCTGAGGACAGAACCATTGCCGAGGCCTGCTACAGGGGGAGGGTATGACAGATACATCCCGTCCAATTCTGGTGTTTACGGATATGGACGGTACCTTGCTGGATCACCACGACTATTCGTTTGACGCCGCGCTACCGGCGCTGGAGCGTCTCAACGCAGCGGGTATTCCGGTGATTATGAATACCAGCAAAACCTACAGCGAACTGGTGGTGTGGCGCGAGCGCCTGGCAAGCCAATCGCCCTTTATTGTCGAAAACGGTGCGGCGGCATTTATTCCCGAGGCACTGCTTGCTGAAATGAAACTGCATCAAAATAGTGCGATTCTGGATGGCTTGGACCCGAGGCCGGATAAGTCGCTGTATGTCATGGAAATGGGGCCAGGAAGGACGCAAATACTAGAGCGAATCCACCATTGGCGGCAACAGTTCGGCTTTGAGTTCGAGGGCTTTTCGGACTTTAGTGTTCAGAAACTGTGCGATTTAACTGGTTTGTCCCAGGATGATGCGCGCTGCGCACTGGAACGGGGCTATTCCGAGCCGATTTGTTGGTATGACAGCGAGGCGCAGTGGCAGAAGTTTACCGCATTGCTGGAGGCCGAAGGTTTGCAGGTGCTTGTGGGCGGCCGGTTCAGTCATATCATGGGGCGCTGTGACAAGGGGCGCGCGATGCGCGCTTTAGCCCAATTGTTGTACCCCGAGGGAAATGCCCTTTGTATTGCCCTGGGCGACAGTGGTAACGATATCGCCATGCTGGCGGAAGCGGATTACGGTGTGGTGATTCGCTCTCCAGTGCATGCGCCGCTTGAGGTGCTTTCGCCGCGGGGCAGTTTGCTGCTTAGCGATGCCGAGGGGCCGGTGGGCTGGAATAGCAGCATGCACACAATTTTGGACGAGTTAGCGGTCTGATTCCGCTGACTTGTAGAGAGGGTTGCCGCGTTGGCGGTTAGCCATTCTCTTTGGCTTACTCTGTAGTTAGATAAGAAGGATGTTATGGGAGACTTTTATCAAAACGGCATTATTACAACGCTGCACAATCTGGTTGACCGGCCGATAGCCGAACTCGAAACCGATCTGCAAGCGTTTGCCAGCCGTCGGCCAATGGCGTTGATTTTGCCATCGCTGTTTTCTGAATTGGAAGGGCCTGCGCTGAAAGGCATTATCGAACAAATTGCGCAGGTGAAATACATCGACGAGATTGTGATCGGGCTGGACCAGGCTGATGAAGAGCAATACCGCTATGCCCTGAAGTTTTTCAGTGTTCTCCCGCAAAAGCATCGGGTGCTGTGGAATGATGGCCCGAGGTTGCGAGCGGTAGACGACTGCTTGCAAAAGCGGGGACTCGCGCCGCAAGAGCCCGGCAAGGGCCGCAATGTCTGGTATTGCATTGGCTATTTGTTGGCCTCCAGTCGCGCCGAGGCCATCGCCCTGCACGACTGCGATATTTTGACCTACGACCGCCGTCTCCTGGCGCAGTTGTTTTACCCGATTGCCAATCCCTCTTTCAATTATGAGTTTTGTAAAGGTTTCTACTCTCGGGTGGCAGACGGCAAGATGAACGGCCGGGTGAGCCGCTTGTTGGTAACGCCGTTATTGCGCTCGTTGAAAAAAATCTTTGGCAACCTGGATTACCTGGACTATCTGGACAGTTACCGCTACCCCCTCTCCGGCGAATTCTCGATGCGCCGCGATGTGCTAACCGACTTGCGTATTCCCAGTGACTGGGGGTTGGAGATTGGCGTATTGTCAGAGGTGTATCGCAATTATTCGACTAACCGGCTGTGTCAGGTCGATATTGCCGATTGTTACGATCACAAGCACCAATCCTTGTCTGCCGATGACGAAAGCCGCGGCTTGTCCAAGATGTCGATCGATATTTCCAAAGCAATTTTTCGCAAGCTGGCGACTAACGGCGTGGTGTTTAACAGCGAGACCTTCCGCTCGATCAAGGCGACCTATTTCCGCGTGGCTCTCGACTTTGTCGAAAGTTATCGCAACGATGCTGAGGTCAATGGCCTGGACCTGGATCTTCACCGCGAGGAGCAGGCGGTGGAGCTGTTTGCGCAAAACATTGTCACGGCCGGGAATACCTTTTTGGATAACCCCATGGAAACGCCCTTTATCCCCAGTTGGAACCGCGTGTGTAGCGCCGAGCCAAAATTGACCTCGGCGTTGGTGCAAGCGGTGGCCGACGATTACAAAGAGTTCGCTCCCGATGCCTGAAGTCACGCCACAGGCGCATCTTCGCCAACGCCTCGATGCGCATTTGCAGGTGCTCTATCCGCAGCTTGAAACCAGTGAACTGGCGGATGAGATTGTCCGGGTAATGCACCTGGATCAGCGATGTTTTATGCCGGAGGCCCATCGCAATCTCTGGGATGAGTCCGACGTTCTGCTGATTACCTACGGCGACTCGATCATGCGGGAGGAGGAATGGCCTCTGCACACCCTGCACGATTTTTTACGCCGCGAGTTGAAGGGGGTTGTCAGCGGTGTACATATACTGCCCTTTTACCCGTGGAGCTCCGACGACGGCTTTGCCGTGATCAACTATGTGGAAGTGAACCCTGCACTGGGGGAGTGGCAGGATATTACCGCCATTGCCCGGGATTTTGATTTGATGGCGGATCTGGTGATTAATCACTGTTCCAGCCGAAGCCAGTGGTTTGAGAATTTTAAACAGCGCAAATCGCCGGGTATCGATTACTTTGTCGAAGGTGACCCGGAGGCGGACCTGTCTGATGTGGTGCGGCCGCGTACCAGTCCTTTACTGGCGGAAGTGCAAACCCTGGATGGTATCAAGCACGTCTGGTGTACCTTTAGTCACGATCAGGTAGACCTGAACTTCAAAAATCCGGCAGTGCTGCTGGAGTTCATGCGCATTGTTCGCCACTATCTGGATCAGGGCGTGCGGATTTTTCGTCTCGATGCTGTAGCCTTTTTGTGGAAAGTTCCTGGGACCTCCTGCCTGAATCTGGATGAGACCCATGAGGCGGTGCGCCTGTTGCGCAGTGTGATCGAGCACGCCGTGCCGGACGCCATCATTATTACCGAGACCAATATCCCTCTGCGTGAAAACCTTGCTTACTTTGGTAACGCCAACGAGGCACACTTGGTCTACAACTTTTCTCTGCCGCCGCTCCTGGTGAATACCCTGGTCACTGGAGATTGCCACGCCTTAAAAAACTGGATGATGGGAATGCCCGCCGCGCAGGATGGCACCACCTATTTTAATTTTATTGCCTCCCACGATGGGATTGGTTTGCGTCCTGCAGAGGGCCTGCTTAGCGACGACGAGATCGGCGAATTGGTTGAGGTCATGCAGGAGAACGGAGGGCGTGTTTCCTGGCGTGCATTGGGTAACGGTGAAAGTCGGCCCTACGAAATCAATATCAGTCTGTTTGACGCGATGCGTCGCAGTCGTAATGGTGAGGACGGCTATCAGGAACAGCGCTTTTTATGTGCCCACGCTGTGATGCTTGCATTGCAGGGTTTGCCGGCGTTTTACATCCATAGCCTGCTGGGAACGGAAAACGATGAAAATCGCTTGCAACACTCGGGGCAGAACAGGGCGATCAATCGCCACCAGTGGTCGGCTGACGAGTTGGCGGCAAAGCTTGCCGACGGTGATAGCCATCATGCGCGGGTGTTTTCTGCGCTTAAAAACCTGATTCAACTTCGTAAGCAACAGCCAGCGTTTCATCCGAATGCGAGTCAATATCCGCTGCATTTAGGCGATCAGATTTTTGGTGTTCGCCGCGAGACCCGCAGCGCTGATGAGGTGCGACAGAGCCTGGTGGCGATATTTAATATCTGCCCTGAGGACCGCTGTTTGCCGATGGCAGAGTTAAACCTTGAGCCCGGCCGTGAATGGCGGAATATTCTCGATAACTCAGTGTTTGGTCTGGATCACGACGAGATATTGCTGGCGCCCTATGAATATATCTGGCTGGTGTCAGAGTATTAGTGGCGACGCTGAAGCAAAAAAACGGGGCATTAGCCCCGTTTTTTTATGTCGGCTTTAGCGCTTATTGATTGTGGCGGTTGACAATCAGTTCATCGACAACGGAGGGGTCGGCGAGTGTTGAAGTATCGCCCAGCGTATCCAGCTCATTCGCGGCTACCTTGCGCAGAATGCGGCGCATGATTTTTCCTGAGCGGGTTTTGGGCAGGCCGGGCGCCCATTGAATGATATCCGGTTTGGCGATGGGGCCGATTTCCTCTACGCACATGGCAACCAGTTCCTTGGCCAGCTCGTCGCTGCCTTCGGTATCGTGCATCAGGGTCACATAGGCGTAAATCCCCTGGCCTTTGATGTCGTGGGGGTAGCCGACGACAGCGGCCTCCGCTACCAGATCGTGTTCAACCAGAGCGCTTTCGATCTCTGCGGTACCCATGCGGTGACCGGAAATATTCAACACGTCGTCGACCCGCCCGGTAATCCAGTAGTCGCCATCGGCATCGCGGCGGGCACCGTCACCGGTAAAGTAGTAGCCGGGATGGGTGCTGAAGTAAGTTTCAATCATTCGCTGGTGGTCGCCGTACACGCTGCGAATCTGGCCGGGCCAAGAGCGCTTGATGACAAGGAGGCCCTCTCCCGGCCCCTCGATTTCATTGTCGTCGTTATCAAGCAATGCGGGCTCGACACCGAAAAAGGGTTTTGTCGCCGCACCGGGTTTGAGTGCGGTGGCACCGGGCATCGGGGTGAGCATATGGGCGCCGGTTTCGGTTTGCCACCAGGTGTCGACGATGGGGCAGCGGCTGTCGCCAATGACGCGGTAATACCACTCCCAGGCCTCGGGGTTGATCGGCTCGCCCACGGTGCCGAGCAGGCGCAGGCTACTGCGGGAAGTCGGTTCGACAAATTCGTCGCCGGCTCCCATTAGGGCACGAATGGCGGTGGGGGCGGTGTAGAAAATATTGACCTTGTGCTTGTCGACGACTTGCCAGCAGCGCGACGCATCAGGGTAGGTCGGTACGCCTTCAAACAGCAGTGTCGTTGCGCCGTTCGCCAGTGGGCCGTAAACAATATAGCTGTGGCCGGTTACCCAGCCGACGTCGGCGGTGCACCAGTAAATGTCGCCGTCTTGATAGTCAAAGACATACTTGTGACTCATCGCCGATTGCAGCAGGTAGCCCGCAGTGGTGTGAAGCACGCCTTTGGGTTTTCCTGTAGAGCCGGAGGTGTAGAGGATAAACAGGGGCGCTTCGCTCTCCATGGGCTCTGGCGGGCAGACATTACTCGCCGCTTCGACGGCGTCGTGATACCAGACATCGCGTCCGTCCTGCCAGGCAACATCGCCACCGGTGCGTTTGACCACAATGCTGTGCTCAACACTGGGACAGACTTCCAGCGCCTTGTCGGCATTGGCTTTGAGGGGAATCTTTTTGCCGCCGCGAACGCCTTCATCGGCGGTAATCAGCAGCTTGCAATCGGCATTTTGAATGCGGTCTTTCAGGGCCTCCGGGGAGAAGCCACCAAAGACGATGGAGTGAACGGCGCCGATGCGCGTACAGGCCAGCATGGCATAGGTAGCTTCGGGGATCATCGGCATGTAAATACAAACCCGGTCGCCCTTGCCGACACCTAGGGATTTCATGGCATTTGCCAGTCTGGATACGGAGTCGTGCAGTTGGCGATAGGTGATATGAGCGCTTTCCGATGGGTCGTCGCCCTCCCAGATAATGGCTGTCTGGTCGCCGCGGCTGTCGAGGTGGCGGTCGATGCAGTTGTACGACACATTCAGTTTGCCGCCATCAAACCACGTCGCTTCACCTTTGGGGAAGTCGTATTCGCAGACGCTGTCCCATTCCCGATCCCAGCTCAGAAACTCCCGGGCTTGCTCTGACCAGAAGGCGTCAGCGTCGTTGATCGAACGGTCATACATTTCGTCATAGCGGCTTTTGGTGATATGAGCTGATGTGGCGAAGTTATCTGGAACGGGATGAATTGGATGGGGATGGCTCATTATTCCCTCTCGTCTTTAGCTGAGAAATTGTTATTGGCCGCGAGAGCATATCGGGTCGCGGGGCGATTGATGCTCAGAATAGCCGCAGATTGATGGGGATAGAAGCCCCTCTCGACTAAAGTAGTAGCGAGTGAAGTGTTGGAATTGCGTTGGCAAAAGGCCACTTTTCTGGCGGCAAACGTAAAGCGCCGCACGGTATTCCGGGCGGCGCGAAGGAAGCGTTATGAGGGTGTGGTGACGCTTAGGCGACCTGAATGGGAATGGCGTTGCTGGAGTGGCTAACGCTATTGTCAGGGTTCATGTAGATCAGGCGTGGTTTGAAGTTAATCAACTCTGCCTCGGTGTAAGTCGCATAGGCGCAGATGATCACAATATCATCCACGCCGGCTTTATGTGCTGCAGCGCCGTTGATGGAGATAATGCCACTGTTGTCTTCGCCCCGAATGGCGTAGGTGGTAAAGCGCTCGCCATTGGTCACGTTGTAGATTTGAATCTGTTCGAATTCGCGGATACCCGACATGTCGAGTAATTTGCCATCGATTGCGCAGGAGCCTTCATAATCCAGCACTGCGTGTGTAACTCGTGCCTTATGGAGTTTGGCTTTCAGCATAACAGACTGCATCGCTGTTCCTCTCTCTTTTCCCGCCAGTCGTCTAGTTAGACGCCAGCATGCCCCAGTCTGCGCTGGGATTTACATTAAGGGTGACATTGTCAATGAGCCGGGTACTGCCCAATTTCGCCGCGGCAAGTATAACAATTTCCTCTGTCTGCTGGCGAACTTCGAGAAGATCACGTGCATCGCAGATATTAAAGTAATCGGGCTCGAAGCCGGCGGCCTGTAATGACAGCCGGGCATGTCGCTCCAATTCCCTGTAGCTGTCGTAGCCGCAGGCAATGGCCTCGCGGGTTTCTTGCAGCACTCGGTGAAGAGTGGGGGCAAGTCGACGTTGCTGGGTGTTCAGATAGCCATTTCGTGAACTGAGTGCCAGGCCGTCCTCTGCGCGCGCCGTGGCGACACCGACAATTTCCACCGGCAGGCACAGGTCACGCACCATCTTGCGGATGATGCTGAGCTGCTGGAAGTCCTTCTCGCCGAATACGGCGATATCGGGCTGAACAATATTGAAGAGCTTGTTCACAATGGTGGAAACACCATTGAAGTGCCCGGGACGACTCGCCCCGCAGTGGTAATCCCCGAGTTCGGGAACAGAAACCTTGGTGTGGCAGTCCATGCCTTCGGGATAGATTTCCTCTACCTGGGGCAGGAATAAATGCTGTACGCCTTCCGCAAAGAGCTTTTCTTTGTCGGCGGCGATGGTTCGTGGATAACTGCTCAGATCTTCGTTGGCGCCAAATTGCAGCGGGTTGACGAAAATACTGACCACGACCACGTCGGCAAGTTGCTGAGCGCGGCGAACGAGGCTGATATGGCCTTCATGCAGATTACCCATAGTGGGTACAAATGCTACGCTCTTGCCGGCAAGCCTTGTCGATTTCAAGCTCGCTCTGAGTGTTGCAGCTGTGCTGTATGTTTTCATACCACCTAACTTCCCAATCGCGTTCTTTGCCAGCAGCAAAGGCAGTTTACTGTGAAGTCAGTCCGCGTACTCGGCGGGCTGGCGACCGTCCCAAAATGGCTATTGGATCACTGTCAACATTGTACATAATGTGAGCAGTTCCAATGTGGCGGGCAAGTATGCCGTAATCACCATAGCCGTTCAATGCTTCGGTAACAAAAAATTCACGGATATGTTACTACGAAAAGTGTTTCTGGTGGTAACACTACTTGGGAATTCAAGTACTTAGCAATTTGCTGCTAAAGCGCCTGTTTGATATCGGAAAATTCTCTAATTAAAACAGTGCTCTTCGCCCGGGAATTGCCCATCTTCAACGGCGGCTCGGTAACGGTTTAGGGCGTCTTCGATGCTGCTGCTTCCCTCTGCGAAGTTGCGGACAAAGCGGGCGGTTTTTTCGGTAACGCCGAGCAGGTCGTGAATAACCAGGACCTGGGCGTCGGTCTCCGGGCCTGCGCCGATGCCGATCACGGGGATGGTCAGGGCCCGACTAATATCGCGCGCAAGGCTGCGGGGAACACATTCCAGTACCAGCAGACTGGCGCCGGCTTCCTGTAGGGCGAGGGCGTCGTCAAGGATATGTTTGGCGGAGGATTCATCGCGCCCCTGTACCCGGTAGCCACCGAGCACGTTGACAGACTGCGGGGTCAGGCCGAGGTGTCCGCAAACCGGGATGCCGGCCTGGTTGAGTCGGCGAATGCTGTCGCACAGCCACTGGCCGCCTTCGAGCTTGACCATGTGGGCGCCGGCGCGCATCAGGCTGCTGGCGCTTTCCAGGCACTGTTCGGTGGTGTTATAGCTGCCAAAGGGCATGTCACTGATGAGCAGGGGGGCTGAGCAGCCACGGCTGACGCAGGCGGTGTGATAGGCCATGTGCTCGACGGTGACGGGGAGGGTGGAGTCCTGGCCCTGAACAACCATGCCCAGCGAGTCGCCGATCAGTATCACGTCGATCGCTGCTTTTTCGACCAGTCGTGCGTACCCGGCGTCATAGCAGGTGATGACGGCAAATTTTTCGCCGGCCTGCTTCTTTTGTTGCAGGCTGTTGATGCTGACCTTGCTCATGCTGATCCTCAGACAATGCTAAACGTGGGGTTAAAATAATGGCGGCCGCCGCGAATTTCCAGTAGATACTGCAATAACTGCTCAAAGTGCTCGTCGTTGTTAGCAAAGTCGATTTCGGCAGCATTAATAATAAGCAGCGGGGCGTCAGTGTAGTTGAGGAAAAACTCACTGTAGGCTTCGGAGATCTGCTCTAGGTAGTGCAGGTCGATATTGCGCTCAAAACGGATGCCGCGCTGGTGAATGCGCTCGCGCAGGGTCTTGCTGGGGGCTTGCAGGTAGATCACCAGGTCTGGTGTCGGGATATCGACTTCCAGTTTTTCGTAAACCTTCTGATAGAGCTCGAACTCGTTTTTGTCCAGGGTGATGCGGGCAAATAGCGGGTCCTTTTGAAACAGGAAGTCCGCCATGGTGGTTTGTTTGAACAGGTCGTCCTGGCAGAGATCGCTGAGCTGTTGGGCGCGCTGAAACAGGAAGAACAGTTGCGTCGACAGGGCGGCGTGGCGCTGGTTGGCATAGAAGCGCTCCAGAAACGGGTTTTCTTCCGCCTTTTCGCTTAGCAGCTCAAAGCCCAGGCGTTCTGCCAGGCGTCGGGTCAGGGTGGTTTTCCCCACCCCGATCGGGCCCTCAATGGCGATAAAACGGGGCGGTGTCTCGGGGTTAAATATCGGTCGCTGGAGGAGTTTGTCGCTGATCATGCTCGGATTATGTGTGATTCGTCGAGTAACCACAAACTTTGCGGGTCGGCGTTGGCGGCGTCCGTAAAGGTGCCCAGGCCCCGGGCTTCGAGTAGCTGTGGAGCCAGCTCGCCAAGCGGGAAGAGCACAAAAGGGCGCTCCCACATACGTGGATGCGGCAAGTGTAATTCGTCACTGTCTAGCACGAGGTCGCCGTAAAGCAGTAAATCGAGGTCCAGGGTACGCGGGCCCCAGGTGATCGTCCGCTGGCGGCCGTGCTCGGCCTCAAGCGCCTGCAAGGCTTTAAGAAGTTGCTGGGGTTGGAGGTCGGTGTCCAGGGCGGCAACCGCGTTGACGTAATCGTCCTGCTCGCCGGGGCCTATCGCGGTTGACCCGTAAAAGCGTGAGCAGCCGTGCAGCTTGGACTGGGGGAGGTCTCGCAATGCTTCCAGGGCCTGTAAAATCTGCTGCATTGGGTTGAGCAAATTGCTGCCCAGGCCGATATAACAACGGATCATGAGTTAGGGCGTGAGTTGCGGCGGCGTTTGCGTGGTCGGCGAGACGGCGCGGGTTTGCTGTGACTCAACATATTGTGGCGAATGTCTGGATGAGCTTCCTGGAAGGCCTGCCACCATTGTGCCAGTCCTTCTTCGGCGTCGCCGCTCTGCTCGCGCAGCAGTAAGAAGTCATAGCCCGCACGGAAGTACCGGTGCTCCAAAAGCTGTTCGGGACGTTTACCTGAACGGCGATTGAAACGCAGTTGCAGCTCCCAGATGTCGCGCATGGGTAGTGAGAAGCGCTTGGGGATGGCGATGGTCTGCTGTTGTTTGTGCAGGGCCCGCTCTGCAGCTTGGTGGAGAGCCGGAATATCCGGTACGCCTTCTTTTAGAAGCTCTGCGTGCAGTTTTTTTACCACTGGCCACAACAGCACAGCGTAAAGATATGCCGGGGTAACGGGTTTGTTCTCGGCGATGCGGGCGTCGGTGTTAACCAGGCCCTGCTGGATCAGCTCTAGGGCGACTGTATCGGTATCGAGTATTTTTTGCGTGGCGGGCAACAGCGGGGCAAATAGCCCATAGCGCCGCATCAGGGCAAAGGTTTGCAGCCCACGGCCATTCATTAATAATTTGATGACTTCGTCAAACATTCGCGGCGCAGCGATGTTCTTTAGTAGGGGGGCTAGCTCCATGAGCGGCGCTTCGGTAGCTGCTTCGATATCGAAGTCGAGCTTTGCCGCAAAGCGCACGACCCGCAACATTCTCACGGAGTCTTCCCGATAGCGAGTCTCTGGGTCGCCAATGATGCGAATCAGGCGGTTTTCGAGGTCCTCCATGCCGCCGACGAAGTCATAGATGCTGAAGTCCCTGCTGCTGTAGTACAGCGCGTTAATACTGAGGTCGCGGCGGATGGCATCTTCGTCAATCGAGCCGAAAACGTTGTCCCGCAGTAGCATGCCGCTTTCGTGTCGTGCGGATTGCTTGTTGTTCGGGCCGCTGTTTTCACTGGCGTCGTGATTGGCGCGGAAGGTTGTTACCTCGATGACCTCTCGGCCAAAGCGGACGTGAACGATTCTGAAGCGACGGCCAATAATGCGGCTGTTGCGAAACTGGGCTCTGACTTCTTCGGGGGTGGCATTTGTTGCTACGTCAAAGTCCTTGGGGTGTCCGCCCAGTAGAAGATCGCGTACGCCACCCCCTACCAGGTAGGCTTCAAAGCCCGCGCTGTTGAGGCGGGAGATAACTTTGAGTGCGCTGTCACTGATCAGCTTCCGCGAAACCGAGTGCTGGTCACGGGAAATAATAATAGGCTGATTTTGGCGTGACGTTGATTTGCCAATTTTGCGTGTGAGCTTTTGCCAAAGTCCGCTGACTGAGCTGGAGGTCATTGAGAGTGATTATCGAGTCGCGTTACAGGAATGCGCGCATTCTAGCATAGGAGAGCTGGAGTGTGGCTGGATGTTGATGTTGATAAAATTTTGCTAGGCCCAGAAGTGAAGAAGGGGAAGATTATCTTCCCCACCCAGGTCTCTTTGCTATCGCTATTATTTTTATTCTTTCTGCTCTGTTATTTTTATTGTCTTATTTATTGTTCTTTTGTCGCCTATAAAAGCATTTGCTGTGCCAAGTTTTTAAAGTCATTTAATTTCAATAAGTTACGTGTTTATACCTATTTTTTTCTATGCCAAATATTGGGGTGTTGTTACCGAACTAAACGTGGTTTGTTACGCTCGAAGCCTAACGGTAACGTGCAGCCTGCCTCTGCTATTCAGCCGTTTGAACGCGCCGCCTTTTTTCGGGGAATGCCAAGGCGTTGGCGGCGTTCCCACAGGCATTTTCGGCTGACTCCCAGCTTTTGTGCCAATTCCGTCTCGCTCATGGAGTCCTGGTGTTCCAGTACAAAGCGCTGGAAGTAGTCTTCCAGTGACAGGTTTTCGTTGGGCTCGTCGTTGCTTCGGGATTTGTTGCGAATAATGTCCCTGCGATCGGTTATGGCGGAGCGACTGCGGCGGCTTTCCGCCGGCGATTCGCTTTGTCGCCCCCGGATCTGGGCAATGTCGACCAGCTCCAGATCGATATCCAGCAGTTCGTTATCAATCTCGTTGCCGTCGCAGAGAATCACTGCGCGTTCGACGGCGTTCTCCAGTTCGCGAATATTGCCTGGCCACACATAGGTGGTGATCGCCTGAATAGCTTTGGGGCTAAACTTGAGTGGTTCTCGGCCGAGTGCCTCGCAGCGGCGGCGCAGGAAGGTTTCGGCAATCTCAAGAATATCTCTGCCCCGCTCGCGTAACGGCGGCAGTTCCAGTTTGAGAACGTTGATGCGGTAGTAAAGGTCTTCCCGGAAGCGGCCGTTGTGAGCCATTTCTTTCAGGTCTCGGTGGGTCGCGCAAATCAGGCGTACGTCCACTTTGTAGGACTCTACTGAGCCAATCCGGCGAATTTCGTCTTCCTGAATAAAGCGCAGCAATCGGGCCTGGGCCTCCAGCGGTAATTCGCCGATTTCATCGAGAAACAGGGTGCCGCCGTCTGCCGCCTCAATTAAGCCGACCCGGTTGGTGTTGGCGCCGGTAAAGGCGCCTTTTTCGTAGCCAAACAGCTCTGATTCGATCAGTGTTTCAGGAATTGCGGCGCAGTTGACGCAAATCACCTGTTTGCTGGACCGGCTGCTTTGGGCGTGAATGGCCCTGGCGACCAGTTCTTTACCAGTGCCGGTTTCGCCGTGTACCAGCACGGTGGTGTCGGTGGGGGCAACCCGGCGGATATGTTCATAGAGCCGTTGCATGGGCTTGCAACTGCCGATCATGCCATTCATACCGCCGCCGACACTGCGGTTTGCGCCCGGTGCCGAGCGGGGGGCTTCGTCTTCCGCTTCTTCGTTATTTTCGATGATGCGGGCGACGCTGCTGAGCATCTCGTCGTGATCAAAGGGTTTGGCAATGTAGTCGATTGCGCCCATTTTCATGGAGTCCACCGCTGACTTCAGGCTGGCGTAGCTGGTCATGATCAGCACGGGGCTGGTGGTCTTGTTGATCAGGTCAGTGCCGGGGGAGCCTGGAAGGCGTAAATCGCTGATAATCAGTGCGTAGCTATCGAGGTCGTACTGGCTGACCGCTTCATTCACTGAGCTCGCTTCGGTCACGTTGTAGCCGTTGCGCTCTAGCAGTTTCCGCAGGGCGAGCCGGATGACGTCTTCGTCTTCGACAATCAGGATTCGAGGCATGGACAGCTCCGCTGTAGCAATATGTAACCGTACAACATAACGCTATCCCGCCCGTTTTTCCAGAATGTCACCGCTTCATGTGGCTATTGGTAACAATAGATGCACCCGCGTGCCGCAGTTGTTCAGCTCTGCCACCGGGCTTTCCAGAGCGATTTCGCCACCGAGGTCACTGACAATGTTATAGACCAGGGCCAGCCCGAGTCCGGTGCCCTTGCCGGGGTCCTTGGTGGTGAAGAAGGGCTCAAAAATACGTTCTTGCAGGGCTTGGTCAATCCCTTCGCCGCTGTCGGTTACGGTGATGTGGATGTTTTCTTGATTCGTTTCGCGAAAGGCTTCGATGCAGATTGTGGCATCTTCGGGGCTGGCATCCCTGGAGTTGGATAACAGGTTGACGAACACCTGGATGAGGCGTTGAGTGTCGCCTTGAACCTCAAGGGTGGCTGAACACAGGTTACTGAAGTGGACGTATTTGGCCTCATTGTCGAGGCCAAGCAGTTGGATTGCCTCGTTCACGCAATGGCAGATGTTCACCGATTGCCAGGCCTCGGTCGGTCCCTCGCGTCCGCTGTGGGCGAAGTTGACTAGGCTTTGGACGATCGCGGTAATGCGCTGGGTTTGTTTGATGATTTGTGAGGCGGTTTCCAGTGAATCGGGGTTTTCGGTGTCAAAACGCAGATTCTGCGCGAGACAGGCAATGCCGGTTACGGGGTTGCCGATTTCGTGAGCGACCCCCGCTGCGAGACGGCCTATGGAGGCCAGGCGCTCCTGGTGGGTGAGCTTGTTCTCGAGCATTTGGGTCTCGGTTATATCTTCGACCACGATGAGCAGTTCCTCGCGCCCCTCCGTCTGCGATTTGGTTTTGTGCAGGTTTAGCCAGAGCTGGCCGCGCTCAGTTTCGAGCTGGTGATGGCTCCAGTGGCTGTCGCTGCTGGCAGAAAATGCCAACAGGCAGTCCGCCCAGGCGACGGGCAGCCCCAGCAACGAAGACCCGAGTACCGTTTGGCTGTCGATTTGGCTGATTTGCGCCATCGAGCGGTTCCACATCAGGATTTCCTGATCCCGGGCGAGTGAGCACACCCCAATTGGCAGGTTCTCGAGTGTTTGCCGGTGGTAGCGGCGCAGGCCATCGAGGTCTGCGGCGAGGCCTGTCAGGTTGGTTTGATAGTGCTCCAGGCGGGATTCGATAAAATTAATGTCCTCCCCTTCTCCCAGGGTGCTGGCTGAGAAGGGCAGCGCACGATCCATGATGCGTCTTGCCACTGAGGGGCCGATCAGTGAAGACAGGTTGATCTCGATGCGGTCCCTCAGACGGCGCAGGGCGTAGGGGCGCGTTTCATCTTCGGTAAAGCCGAGTTCAGTGAGTGCGCGGTTAAATTCCTGCTGGGCAACGGTTTCGCCCAGCGCTTCAGTCAGGCGCTCGCCAAGCTCACTGGCGCTGGCTAGGTTCAGGCGCTGCCGGCTGGGGCGGTTCAAGTCGTCAATGGTACAGGCCTCGGCGGCGCTGCGCTCTTCGGCTGACGCTGGGGTCAGTATCGAGACAATAATAAAAATCAGGCTGTTGGCGCCGAGTGACAGGGCCGCTGCGGTGAACCACTCATGTTCATTACTGAACGCCAGCTCGGGGTGCAGGTTAAAGGCCGCGAGGGTCGGTACCCCGATACCGGGCAGGAGAAGCCAAAGTACCCAGAGCAAGGTGCCTGTGGCGAGGCCCATGTAGAGTCCGACGCGGTTGCCGCGTGGCCAGTACAGTACGCCGAGCAGGCCGGGGGCCAGTTGTGCGCAGCCGGTTGTTGTGATGATCATCAGTGCGCTGAGCGGCTGCCCAGAGGGCAGCATGGCGTAGAGCAGATAGCCGATGAGTATGATGGCGACAATCAGCAACTGCCGCGTCCGCAACAACCAGCGGTAGACATCGATCTCCGGTTTGCGCGGTTGTAACCACGGTAACACCAGATGGTTCAGGCTCATGGATGCCAGGGCCAGCGTGGTGACCACGACTGCGCCGCTGGCCGCAGACAGGCCGCCGATGAAGATCAGTAGGGCGAGCAGGTCACTGTTGATATGGTTGCTGATGGCAAAAACCGCGTAATCGCCACCGCTAAAGCCGGTGCTGTTTGCCGCCCAGAGGATGGGCATTACTGGAAGGCTCATACCGAACAAAAACAGGGGCAGCCCCCAGCTCGCAACGCGAATATTTTTGATGCTAGGGTTCTCGGCAAACAGCATATGAAAAATGGTTGGCATGCTGAGCGCCATACCAAAAAAGGTCGCAAACATGATGCGCATGCCTTCGTCGGCACTGCGATCCTGAAGTTGCTGCATCAGGCTCGGGTTGTCGTGCAGGTGGTTGAGCATGCCGTCGTAGCCACCGAATACGACAAAGACGGCAACCGCCCCGGTGACCAGGAGTGCCAGTAGTTTGATGGCGGACTCCATGGCCAGCATGGCGAGCATGCCCCGGTGGTTGTCGCTGGAGTTCAGGCTGCGGGAGCCAAATGCCAGGGTAAAGGCTGCGATAAAAATACAAAAGATGAGTCCGCTGGCCTCGCGGGCAAACTCGCTGGTGTTACCAGTGATGCTTTCATTGATCAGCTTGGCGGACTCTGCAATAGCTTCAATTTGCAGAGCTGTTAGTGGAAATATCGCCAGACAGCTTAACAGTGCAGCCAGTGAACCGGCGGCCTGGCTGCGGTAACGGAAGCTGAGCAAATCTGCGATGGAGTTGAGGCGATAGGTTTTACACACAAAATGGAGCGGGGAGATCAGAATCGGGGTTAAGAACAGTGCGATGCATAGCCCGAAGTAGTAGTTGAAATAGCCCATGCCATAGTCTGCGGCCAGGCCGGTGATACCGTAAATGGCGAAGCCGCTGGCGTAGACCCCAAGCGCCAGGGTGTAGGTCAGGGGGTGCGTCAACAGCTTGTTCGATGCCTGCAGACGCTCTGCGGCAAAGGCGACGGCGAATAATATCCCCAGATAGCCGATGCCGATCAGCAGTAACAAACTGGTATTAACGCCCATTCTTGGAATACCGGCGGCTGTTAAGGTAAATGCACAAGATGACCATTAGCCACACCAGATGGTGGCGGAGCCAGGTTTTATCGCCGTCGTACAGCCAGTCCTTCAGGGCCGGTGCGAACACCAGCAGTATTCCGAAAAAAAGCAGTAGTGCGGAGTTAACACGCATTTTGAGAACATCCCGTAAAAAACTATCGCTGAAAATAGCATCGCCGCTGAAGCGGGTGCAAAACTTTATACTGCTATGGCTGATTTGTCTGGTATGGCATAGAGATTCCAGCGCTGACTTGCCCAGTCGAGAATGTCGCAGCAGCTCAGTCCTGTGGGCGGCGTGGCCTGGTTGAGCAGCGTCAGCACGCGGCGAAGATTGGGTTCAGCCTGTTGGTCGTCAATGGCCGGGGCGAAGGCCTGCTTGCTGAGTTTGTCGCCGTGTTCA
>JBFEVY010000334.1:0-3768 GCA_041546665.1 Spongiibacteraceae bacterium
GGGTATGGGGAAACATCGGCACAATAACAATAGCATCCAGACAGGGGTGCATGATTGGCCCGCCAGCAGAGAGCGAATAAGCTGTCGATCCCGTCGGGGTGGCGATAATCAGACCATCGCCGCGCTGCCGATGCACGTATTCGCCATCGATATAGAGATCAAACTCCATCATATGGCCGGAGGTTCCCGAGTTGAGAACAACGTCATTCAGGGCCTCACCGCGGCCAACGCACTCACCTTCCCGGCTCAATTCAACCGACAACAAAAAGCGCTTTTCCATTCGGTACTGGCCATCCAGCACACCGCCAAGTTGCGCCTCCAGCTCATCCGGTGAAATATCCGTGAGAAAACCAAGGCGCCCTCGGTTTACCCCCACAACCGGGGTATTGTGCCTCGCAATGCTCCGGGCCGCGCCAAGCAGACTGCCGTCTCCACCAACCACAACGATCAAGTCGCAGTGCTCGCCAATAGACCGGCGCGGGCGGACCTCGAAGGAATGCTCATGCAACAGATCGGCAACCTGCTCGTCCAACACGATCTTTAATTTGCGGGATATCAGGAAATCCAGCAGGCGCTGCAAGGTATCCGCAACGCCGTTGCCTTCACGTCCGATCACCCCTATATTACGAAACTCTTCCATTGTGCCTGCTGCCTTACGCGGGGCGCCTATTATACCCGCGCTGGTCCGCTGCCATGCAATGGCCAATCCATTGCTGAAACCAAGCGTATCGGGAGGCTACCACTATTACCAGACCAGATGCCGAACATCCGCGGTGTTTTTTTGCCGAAAACGCGCTTGTCCTGCGCTCTCCGCTGGTCCGGGCGCTCGCCTGGAGCTGCTTTAGCCCCTCGCTCTTTAGCCAAGTCAGGCCCCTGACTGGAGTAGAGATTGGCATTCCCCGCTTTCCACTTACGCCAAGGCGACGCGCCTGGCTGACAACCCTCGACGCCGCCCCCGACGAACTGGAATGCTTTCTCAATACCCACTGCCAGAGCCGACGCCTGGGGCTGGTCTACGAAGCGTTGTGGCATTTCTTTATTGAGCGAGACGAAGAAACCCGGCTGATTGCCCACAATATCGCGGTTCGCGACGACAAGGGCCGCAGCCTTGGCGAGTTCGATGTGCTCTATGAAAACCGCATCACTGGCGAAATACACCACCTAGAGCTGGCCGTTAAGTTTTTTCTCGAACTGCCCGCCCCGCTAACAGCAAACCCGCTCAGCCGCTGGCTCGGACCAAACAGCGCCGACCGGCTTGATTTGAAATTGAATCGCCTGCTTGAGCACCAGCTACCACTGGCACACACTCCAGAAGGGCTGAATAGCCTGCGCGTTCTGGGCGTGCAGGAATTTAGCTCCCAGCTTCAGGTTGGCGGCATTCTTTTTCGCGGCCCCAATGCCAGTATCGCCAGCACCGCTAGAGCCAGTGCCCCTGTCGGCATTCCGCCTGCTGACACCGCAGGCATTCGCCTGTCAAACGACTATCTTTTGGGCGACTGGCAGAGCCTAGATAACATGGACAAGCCTGACAACGAATGGCGCATGCTGCCCAAGCCAGACTGGCTTGGCGCCAGCTACGACACCGCAACCCCGGTGGACGAACAAATGCTCAAGGAATCAGTGAGTAGACGGCCGATCATGTTGATCAACACCCAAAATCAGCGGCGTTTTATCGTTCCCGATGGCTGGCCGCAGCCTTAAAAAACGCGAAGCCCAAGTCGGCAGTGCGGCTACGCTGACCCCACGCTGTCGCAAAGGCCCTCCTGACGATTAGATCAGGATGGCACCCCACCATGCCGCTCGCAGCGATCACTTTCACCGGGCCGGAACAGCACCGGACGCATGATTTTATCGATCTGGGTACCGCAAATTTCGCCATCCTCCTCTGTCGCTCGGCAGATAGGCAGGTGGTAGTGTTCGAGCCAGCGTTTATAGCGCTCAACATCCACATCGCAGCGCTTGGCAACGAACGCGGTGGGATCCTCAAGGTAGGACGTCATCTCCTCGCGACTGATGACCAGATGCTCGGTCCCCGGGTGGTACGCGACGAACACCACACCTTTTTCGGTCATCTGCTGCATAAGCTGCTCATCACCGTTAATCAAGAGTTCCTGATTTTGCTTACGCAGACGACTCAGCTCCGAGCGAATTTCCACAATTTCCGTGGCCCGCAGGAAGAGTTCATTTTCTCGCTGGCTCAAGCGCCCCTCGTAATCTCCGGCCTGATCCCGCAGTTTTTGATTAAGCTCTTCCTCATATTCTTTTTTGAGACTCTGAATCTGCTGATCGTAGTCACGACCACCTTCAGAGATCAGCTGCTCGAACTCTTTTTTCTTCTCTAAAAACCAGCGCGATTTCTTGTCGAGCTGCAGACGCAGCCGTTCGGCTTCCTCTGTCGCGTGTTGCAACTCCTCTTTCAGAGCCGCAATCTGCTGTTCGCGCTCTTCGAGCTTCTTATTATAGTTGTCTTCGGTTTCGATAATCCGGTGCTGAAAGTCTTCCGCCTGGGTAGCGAGGTTCAGCTTCTCGGCATTTCTTAACGACGCCAATTTTTCCGAAAAAGCCCGCTCCATCTCACGAGCAGCATCTGCGGAGAAGCCTCCACCAGGCGCTCCCTGAGCAGAGGGCGCCTGCCCCACCGGCAAACTGTAATCGCGCGCGTCACCGCCGGCATCCTCAAAGAATCGCTCCCGCGGAACGGCATACAGAGATCGCTCCGTAGGCTCGTCGACCAAAACCCCCAAGCGGTTCCGGGCAATCGCGCTGGTCAGCGCCTTAAAGGTCTTTCCATCCTCCATGATCGGATCCCACAATTGCTGGCGGTACCAGCTCACAGGACAGGCGCTGCGGCAGGCGACCTTGATCGGCCCACCCCCCAGGTCAGGCCCCATGCCGGCGTGATCCAAGAGATGTCGAAGTGGCACATTCCAATTGCCCGTCACACGACCGCGTTTGTCGAAGGAGATCAGAAAAAACACTGCGCCTTTTATCTGCAATTGACCGTCGATTTGCAGAAACACCGCCGGCACCTCGTCACCCTTGAAATCAGGTATACCGACGATATCGTCCAATACCGCTTCGAATTCGGAGTAGTACATCTCCTTGAATACCGCATCGTCTCTAAAGAACAACACAGCTTCCGTTGCAATTGCCACAATACCCTCCACCACGCCAGACGCATAAGTCTCTGCGGAAACAATCCACTCTTCCTACTATAGCCTGAGCCTGTGCAGACTGACACGTTGGTATAGCAGCAAAATGCGAATTTAAGAGTCAATTCAAAAACAATGGGCGAAATTGCCAGTAGTACGCGGCAGGATAAAGACACAAAACGACAGCACCGCGAATAATGTCGCAGAATTTGGAGTTAACAGGAGGTCTGATAGAGGAGGAAGTTGGCGGACCGGACGGGACTCGAACCCGCGACCTCCGGCGTGACAGGCCGGCATTCTAACCAACTGAACTACCGGTCCGCATACTTCATGTCGCGCTACCTTTCGGTATTGCTTGCACGATTTGGTGGGTGATGACGGGATCGAACCGCCGACCCTCTGCTTGTAAGGCAGATGCTCTCCCAGCTGAGCTAATCACCCTTTTAATCGAGAAACGCGTATTTCGCAGTATACACCGCGATGAATTCCGCAGAAATCAAGGTCAATCAGGGAGGTCTGATAGAAGAGGAAGTTGGCGGACCGGACGGGACTCGAACCCGCGACCTCCGGCGTGACAGGCCGGCATTCTAACCAACTGAACTACCGGTCCGCATAC
>JBFEVY010000242.1:0-5518 GCA_041546665.1 Spongiibacteraceae bacterium
CGGTCGATGCCCGCAGTGATGTTCAACATAATCATTGAACGCGTGCGGCTCATCCGCTGCCAGCCGGCGGCTTCCAGACTCGCCTGAAGACTTTCATCGACCCAGTTAAGCGCGTAGACCAGAGAGTATGCGAAGGTACCAATCAGTTGATCTGTATTTTTGTCTTTATTGTCTTTTTTCGTCATGTCTTTGTATTTACCGTCAAAGCGGGGTCTACCACGCCACTAATTTTCCAGCGACGCATTGTAGACTGATTTGCAGGCCAAACCTACTTCGCTCACATTATAGTAAAGTTTATTGACATTCAAAGAATTTGACGCATTTTCCGTGCAGGAGTATACGCAGGCCTCAAGTACTGAGACACCGATGCCAATATGGGACCAAAGGCCAGCTGAGAATATATTTAAAGTCGGTGAGACAGAGCAAAGGAGCGCCGCCAAGCAGCCCGAACCACTTGGCAGCGTAATTGAAAAGGTAATTGCCGGTACAAACCTAGATCGCGCGGCCGCGCCAGCCGGCGAACTGCGGGTCGAACCATTGCCTTGCCCCGCCCAGCAACAATGCCAGCAAACACAGACCAAAGGCCATCATCAATTGCCGCTGTGCTTCGCTATCCTGCTGCTCGGCGGGTGGTTGCTCGACCTTTTCCAATTTCTGGCCTTGCACCATCTCTCCGCCCGACATTATCGGTGCTTCGGTCAGCGCAGGAAGAGGCAGCAACCCAAAACCTGCGGCCTGCTGATCGACAAACTCGCGGAGTTTTTCGTTGTCGGCGTAAATATCGAAGCGCGTCACCAGATCCACATAACGCTCCACCATTTTCGCCAGGGTTTGCTCGTCGGCTTCCCAGTAGTCCTTGCGCACCGACTCCAACATACGCTCCAGCATTTCAGCTTGCGAGCGGGGGTTAACCTCTTCGAACCATTCGTTAATTCCCAGCTCCAGTTTGTCGTTCACGTAGACTTCAAAAAATTCCTGCCACTGGTCATCCCGCACTAGATTCGGATCAACCACCTGCCAGCCCCAGAAATTGGTGAGGTGCGAAGCCAAAGACACTGCGCCGCTGTAGCCCTCTTTCTGCATTTCCTGAATCCAGCGCTTGTGGAAATTTCGCGAGCGCAGCTCAGTAGCGAGGAACTTGGCAGCGGCCTGGGCCTTCGGGTTATCGGCGTCACGCAGGTTGCTGATCACCATTTCCGGACTTGCGCCATCGAGGTTACGCACTGCCATCGCCAATGAACCAAAATACTCAAAGGGATCATCCGATGCCAACATACCGTAGACATTGGACGAGCGGGAGAACAGTGCCACATCGGTACCGGACAACTGCTTGGCATAGAGGTCAATATACTCTAACTGTTGTCCCCAGCGACTGTTATCAGAGCCGTAAAAATAGCCCATTTTGGAAAGATACAGATCGGAAATTTTGCTGTCGCTTTCCCAGGTGTCACTGGCGACAACGGCGTCTTCCACCCCCGCACCATAGCTGCCCGAAGCACTGGAGAACAATCGCACGGTGGAAAGGTATTCCGCCTCATCGGCGGCTACGCCCTCGGCAATAAGCTGATCTCGAACCTTCACGCTATTACGCCAGACAAAGTTGGATTCTTCCTGGAGGGCAATCACCTTCTCAACCGCCTTGGCGAGCATTTGCATCACATTGGGGAAGGCATCGCGGTACAACCCCGTGGCGGACAGGACAACGTCAACCCGCGGCCGCTTCAACTCGTTGGCGGGAATAATTTCGGTGCCGATTACGCGGCCGTCTTCACTCCAGACAGGGCGCACTCCCATGGCGTACAAAGCCTGACTTTCCAGCACGCCGTAGTGGCGCATCGCTTCAATTGACCACAGTGAGAACGCCAGCTTATCCGGGTAGCGGCCGTGCTTGGCGTAATAGTCGGCGATCACGCCTTCGGTCAATTCCTTGCCCTGCGCATAAGCCGCCTTGGTGGGCAGTCGGGCGGGATCAAAACCGTAGAGATTAAAACCAGTGGGCACGGCATCGGGGTGGCGGATGGGGTCGCCGCCATTTTTCACCGGGATATAACGCCCCTGCAAGCCATCCACCAGGTGGTCCAGCTCCTTGATACCGGTATAGTTCTGATAAAGTTCTTGGGCCTTATCCAGCCATTCCACCAGCGCCTTATTCGGCGCCTCGCGTTCTTTATCAGTCAGAGTGTCGGCTTCAAGAATGTATTTTTTAACGGTTTTATAACCGGGGATATCTTCCAGTTCCTCACCGCTGTTATGCAGCAGTTCATTGTAGCCGCCAAAATGCTCGCCTCTTTCCTGTGCCTGCTGATAACGCGCTGCCGCTCGCTCGTCATCACTGAAATAGGCCATTTCAAACTCCGTTGCAGCGGAAGAGAAGTCACTCCCCAGCATTTGTACCAGCGTTGAAATCAGCAGCGCTTCCTCTGGCAGTTCGCCATAGCTATGCAAGCCCAGCGGCTGGTTCTCTGAGGCGAGGGTCTCGATGTAGTCGTGCAATTCGTAGAGGAAGCCGTCAAAGTCTGCTGCGATCTGAGCATCATCCCAACCGAAATCCTTACAGACGTGGGTGGCGATACAATCGTCGATAATCTGCTGGCCGGTTTTTGCCTTAACACCGCCATCCCCAAGCGACTTGTACTGGTGAATAAGCTCATGCAAATCGGCAATGTCGCCCTGCAGACCGGCGGCAGCGAAGGGCGGCGTCATATGCGCCAACACCGTAGCGCGTCCGCGGCGCTTGGTCTGCATGGCCTCACCGACATCATCGACGATGAAGGGGTAAAACACCGGGGTATCCCAGACCGCGAGATTGCTGTGATCGTAGATGGACAGCCCCCGCTCCTTGCCGCCCAGCCATTCCTGCGAACCGTGGGTGCCCAGGTGAATGATCGCATCGCTGCCCCAGTACTCACGCGCATAGTAGTACGCCGCCAGATAGAAATGATTCACCGGTACTGCACCGGAATGGTAGATGCGTTTGTCTTCGTCCCGATCATCGGCACGTGGGGGCTGGCGCATTATCAGCATATTGCCACTGCGAATCCGCGGCAACACAAACTGGAGCTGGCCGCCCTGCTCCACCACCATAAAATTGTCCTTGGGGTCGCCCCAGTATTCATTGATTGGCTGGCGCACAGATTCTGGCAGCGTGTTAAACCAAGCGAGATACTCGGAAAGCGGCATCAGTTCGGCGAGGTCGTCCTTCAACAATTCGTCGAGCTGATAGTCCCGATAAAAAGGATTGAGAATGCGCCCGACCGCATCGGTAAAGGCGTCGTTGGCGACTTCGTCAACACGGTATCCTTCCTGATTCAGTCGCTCGGAAATACTGCGCAGACTGTCCGGGACATTAAGGAAGGAAGCCCCGACATCGCGATCACCCCAGATCATGGTAGTCAGGCGCTTCTCCGCATTGGGCTTGTGTTTCAGCGCCAGCATGGCCTCGGCCTTATTGATCAGGTGTTCCATTTGATAGTCAATCACCTGAGCGCCGCCGGTCTTTTCGTCAGTGGCGGACACCATCCAGGGGTCAATCACCCCCGCACTTTCCGGGAGGGTCAGCACAAAGGGCGTCATTGTCGGCGAAATCCCCTGGTTGCTCTGCTCCCAATGCTGTTGATCGCCATCGCTGTAGTTCAATGTCTGCAACACGGGAACCCCCAGATCAGCAAATTCCTCCTGACGTTTGGACGCCCAGTGAATCGAGCGAAAGTTTAGGATCAGGTCGATGACCGGCTTGCCGTTCTGCTCAACAATATAGGAATAATCGCCAACGACCGGGCTAAGCTGGAAAAAAAACGGTACCGCGACAATGCCCTTTTTCTCCAGGCGGGCAATGGCATCGTCAACCACCTGAGTCTGTACCGACTCGATTAATGCGCGTTGCATCAAGACACCCACCACCGCCTTATTCTCTCCCGGCACCGGCAGCTCCTCAGCTTGACGCCAGGACAGGTAGTCCTCCAAAGAACTGAAAATGGCTTGGGTCGCGTCGGGATGGTAAATGCCAATTTCCGGATAAATAATTGGCTCCGGAACCGCATCGCTTGAAAGCCCGAAGATATCGGCCTGTAAATAGGCGAGCATGCGCGACAGGTTTTCCCGCCCGCCGTTATCGTAGTATTGGTGTAACCGCAGCGCCTGCTGTTCGCTCAGCCCCCGACGCAACTGGGCAGCCTCCAGCCAGTTGATTGGCAGAATCTTGGCACTCAGATTTTTCGGCAGATCAGCATACTGGGAAAAGATCTGCTTGCCCTCGCGAGCAGAAGCAGACTCCAGCACCACCAGATCATAAGCACTAAAAACAGCGGCGGCCTGAGCAACATCCTTCAAGTCACTCTGCGCCATGCGCTCCAGGCGGAGCCCTCGCGCCGGCGCCATTTCCTGCATCAGGCTGAGTTTGGCTTTATTGCTGTGAGAGCCGTGAACAAAAAGTACCGATGCCTCCGACGCCAGCACCAGTGGACTCGACAGCAAAAGACAGGAAAATAACGCCGTCAGAATTAGACGCAGCATAGTGACTTCTCTCAAATGAATTGTGTTTATTCGGGAACGTAAACCATGGAGCCATCGGCCATTTCATAGGCCACCCCGGCTTTTTTACCTTGGCCACCACCGATCTCGCCAGTGGACTCGTAGCGCTCGATGCTTTCCCCCTGCTTGACGATCACTTCCATGTCCTCACTACCGGCATTCTTGATCACCGTAACATTCTCGGCGGTAAAGGGGTTCATCGGATTCTGGGCAATGCTGATCAACAGCGCGGCAATCAGCACCAGAAACACATCCACCAGATTGACCATCGACGAAGCCGGGTTAAGCTCCTCATCTTCATTAAGCAACCTCACGAACCACCTCCGCTGCCAGAGATTCATCACTTTCACGGGTGTGGCGCACGCGGGCGATATCCACCAGCTCGGTAGCCAGCCAACGCTTTTTGACGCTCGCCAACCAGAAAGTCAGCGATGCGATCACCATGCCAAAGATAACTGCAGAAAAGGCAATGACCAGGTTTTCGCTGATACCCTGTACATTGCCGTCACCCAAGGCCTTCAACGCCGGCGCCATTGGAATCATCGTGGCGATAAGCCCCAACATGGGCGAAATTCGAGTGACGATGCGCAACAACTCCAGCTCCTTAAGAGACTGCACATCAAGTTCATCCATGGTCACTGTGGGGTCGTTAACCTGATGCGCCAACAGCGAGTAGCCCCCCAGCGCGGCGACTGGAACACTCTCGCCACCCAACGCCCTGCGGTAAGCCTCAGCATTGCGTCTGCGTTGTAACCACTGCGCGCCAAAGCCCCCCACCGCAAACAGGCTGTACAAAAATAAAATGGCAATTGCCACCAGTACCGGCGCCATAAACCAGCCGGACAGCTGATACATCAATTGCTCCAACCACATCACATTCATTGTGCGTTTCCAGTTTTAAAAGTCGTAGTGATCTCAACCCTCAACCGGACAGCGTTTACACGCAGACCGATTGACGGCGCGTCGATATGAGTCGCAATGATACCCA
>JBFEVY010000373.1:0-3164 GCA_041546665.1 Spongiibacteraceae bacterium
AACCGCGCGGATAAAATCGACTGGGTGGTAATAAGAAATATATTGCAGGGCATCGGCAACGCTTTGGATAAGATCATCCTGGCGAATTACGGTCATGGACAGACTCCTCGGGCCTTTGATGGGTAAAGCGCCGTCTGCAACACCAGAGGGGAGCTACTAGCCGGCGGGGTTGGCAGCGTCGTCAACCAGAGGGGGCGGCGCCACGCTGAATGGCGCCAGAGTATACACCAGGCTTAGCCGGAATGCGTACCAGATCAGTTGGGTTGGGGGCTGGCGCTGTGATACTGGGACATAGCCTGGCGCAGGGATTCAAGGTCGCGATTCACCTGGCGACGGAATGCGTTTACAGAATCCAGCCACTCCTCGCTTTGCTTCAACTGCCGCTCAAGTTCAGCAACACGGGCATCGAGGCTGCCCCCCGCCGTCAGTTGCTTGTTCACATCCAGCAATTGCTTGCGATTCACCTCAGCCTGGGCAATAACGCGATCAATTTTGCCGGCCACCGACATGAATTCTTCGCGATCCTTTTTCAGGGCTTTGAGATCTGCACTCAAACTGCTCGACTGGCGTTTCTCCGTAGCGAGTCCGCTTTCTACCTTCTTAAGCGAAGCGGCTTGCTTGTCGAGCGCAGCACTCAGACTGGCGAGCTCGTCTTTTTGTTTCTTCCAAACATTGTCCCAGAGTTTGCGCACCTCGCTGTCCAGCTCCTTGAGCTTGACCTGGGTGGTAAGACTGTTTTCCTGCAGGTTTTCACCCGCAGCGGACAGACGCTCCTCAAGGGCGTCCAGACGTTCGGCGCTGAGCTTCTGTATTTGCTGGCTCAGCACCAACTGGTCATAGAAATAATAAGCGGCCGCCGCGAGCGCAAGCACCATAATGCTAAGAACCACCTGCAGAAACCCGCCGCCACCGCCGCCGCTGCGCTCAGGCACCGGTGGCGCCTTTGGGCGGGCCCGTTGCGCGATATCTTCCTCTTCCAGGGCCAGCGAGATGGTTGGTTCCTGTCTACCGTCGCTCACGATGCTGTTCTCTCCAGATAAATGGTTTTCGATAATTGGCGCTATTATGGCAAGTGGATGAAACCGCCACCAGCCTCACAGTGAGATCTAGCGCCAAAAACCCCTAAACGCCGGCCATTTCCGCGCTAACACTCCTTATCAACAGCGGCTTTGCTATACTGCGCGCGGCGTTGGCACCGACGCAGATCGTACAAAACAAAAGCTATATTCCCAACGAGGAACTACACACTATGGACGCATACATCACCGTGGACCTGCTCTCCCGCTGGTTACACGTACTTTTTGGCATGACCTGGATTGGCTTGCTCTACTATTTCAACTTTGTGCAAACCGAATACTTCAAAGAAGCCGAACCCACCGCCAAGGCCGATGCGGTACAAAAGCTGGCACCCCGCGCACTGTGGTGGTTCCGCTGGGGCGCCATGTTCACCTTTTTGACCGGTGTAATTTTGCTGGAGTTCGTTCGCAAAGGCTGGGGCATTGACGGCTACATCACCATGGGCGCGCTGCTGGGCACCCTGATGTTTCTGAACGTGTGGCTGATCATCTGGCCAAACCAGAAAATCATTTGCGGCATCAAGCCCGGTGACGCCGCCAAAGCAGCACCGAGAGCCGGTGTCGCATCGCGAACCAATACCTTGTTCTCTGCACCGATGCTGGTGGGGATGCTGGGCTCCTTCCACGGCACGGGTAACGCCGGCGCCAACGTACTGGATGCCAGCGGCGCTACCGCCCCCTCACTGGGCCTGCTGATTGTGATCGGTTTGATCCTGCTGTTGGAAGTGAACGCCATCTTCGGGAAAACCGGGCCGATGACCACGGTCAAAGGGGTAATTCACTGCAGTATCGCCCTTGCGGCAATTTTTGTCGCGCTGCTGCAGTTTGTCTAAACTTCGCCTCGCCTAGACCAAAGCGCGGCGATTACCGCGCTTTTTTTGTCCCTGAAACCTGATTCAGAACTGATCGTTGCGCAACATCACCAGGGTGCAAGCCTCTTCAGTCTCAATTCCCCGCTGCTGAAGGCGCTGAGCCAGCGCTGTCGACTCCGTCCCGGGGTTAAAAATAACCCGCCGGGGTTTCAACGCGATAATTTCTTCGATATGCGGCGCCAACAGTTCCGGCCGCAGGTAAAGTGTCACCGTATCAACCGCTTCCGCCACGTCGGCCAGCCCGGCCACACAGGCCTGCCCCGCCACCTCACTGTGGTAGGGATTCACCGGCAAAACCCGGTGTTGGTACTCACGTAATAATTGCACCGCTTTGTAGGAATAACGCTGCGGCTTTGGGCTCGCCCCCAGTACAACCACCGTTTCGGTCAAGGTCACGCACTCCGCTGAAAAACTGCCTGAATCAAAAACAAAAAAAACCGGGCGAAAGCCCGGTCTGCATGGTATCAGGAAATCGCAGCAAATTATTTCTTGTCACCCATCCAGCGGCGCAATGTAGAAGCCAGCTCCTGGGCATTGTAAGCCTCGGCATCATCTGGCATTGGCTCTTTACCCATCTTGATCTCCAGCGACGACTGGTAAGACGTACGGGTAGTCGTCGTCGCTACACCACCATCAATGCGAGTCGGTGCCTGGGACACGTAGGTATCACAGCTCAACAGGCCACAACGCTGGTAGACCGCAGTGCCGCCGCCGTAGTCGTACATACCCGAGATATGCGTGCTGTTGCGGCTTTTCGCCTCAGAATCCCGGTTGACCAACTGGAACCAGTCGTATCCTTGCTGCAGGGTCAGCTCAGCGGCCCGCAGCATGGCGTAGTCATTTACGGTTTCTTTATCGGTAACACTGTTTCCGGTAAAGGTGATTCGGTAGCGGTCCTTGCCGAGCTCAGTTTCGGTATAACCGTAGGCACCGCGCTTTTCCGCCGGCTGGTATGCCGTCGAACTGCTACAGGCCGCTAAAAAAGCCGAGGCCAGTACGGCCAACAAAATTTTAGTACGCATCATCATTCTCCTCTCCAACTCATCTTACGCCGCTTCGGCGAAAAGGGATTTTCACCGCTGCGGAATTTCTCACTAATGCATGGAGCTTAGTTTAATGAATTAGCCTGAACGGAAACTGAATCAAATTTCAGAGCGCTATTTATCGCACTCTTTCTCGCACTCTTTGACCCAGTTCTGTTGCATTTCGATGTAGA
>JBFEVY010000141.1:0-8758 GCA_041546665.1 Spongiibacteraceae bacterium
AAACCACATCTGTCGTAAACTTTATGTCCCTTAATTCAGTGATTCTTTCGCGATATGGGCTGCCTAAGTTAATTAAGTCTGCAATAAGAAGCCTGTAATAACCTTCTAAAGCTGCAATATATCCAATTGCGCCATATTTCAACCATTCATTTCGGAAAGGAACGGTTTTGTCGAGTTTTTTTATGGCTCTAAATCCCGAGACTACAGGTTGAATTCGCCTTGCGGATAACTCATATCGACTAGCTCGTCGGTTATTTCGACCACGTTTTTCGAGTATCTCTTCAATGTAGTTTCGTTTGTGGCTCATCCATTTCCTTCTGGCATGGCTTGTGAAGTCTATTCTCAGTGTACTGAATTTCTATTACAGATCTGCTTGGAAATATTCTGCTTTTATTTTCTTTTGGAGACCAGAACAAAACCATATTATCTCGAATCCTTACAACCTTGCCCTCGTAGGTTTTTATTTCTTTATCATTTTTTATGGTAATGCAGTCAGTTTTTTTTGCTTCCGTTTTAAATGCCGCTGCTTTTTCTGAGGCAGTGTTAATGGAATGTATGCAAGCTAAAACTATTAATGCAGGTATGCTAAGTAATACAAAATACTTAAATTTTTGCCATTGAGTGATCTTAATTATATTTCTATATATGATCATCAATTTGTCGTAATTTGCCAATAATACATGAAAGTCTTCTTTCATGGTTCCTAGTAGGACTAAGAGGAGGGGGCCTAGTATAGTAATTAATATTATCGCTCCAAAAGTATTAAGAAAAACATACCTGAAGCCTAAGGTGATTGCCGTACTAGCATCTGGAGCAAGTTCAGAGTTATTTAACTCAAAACCTTCCAGATAAACAGTTTCATTTAAATACCCAAGTGCATAAAGGAATGCACTGATTATAGTTGCAATGATTGCAAAATCTTTGATGATGTGGAAATCTTTCATTGCTCTGCCAGAAAACTTAACGATTAGTTATGAGGAGTTAGTCTATATATATCCCACCCCCCCATCACCAGAAAATAATTTCTGGTAAATCGGGAAACACAATACATTTCAGAAGCTTGTAGGCGAGCAGCGCAACAGGTGTTCGGTGAGATCAAGATTCGTTCCCTCTCTGTTTTCAAAATTCCTTTTCCCCTGATCATAAACCTGCTGCCCAATAAATCAATGGCTTATCTACATGCGCTCCAAATTAGTGAGACTGAGGCTCCTGAAATAGGGCCTGCGCAGTATGTGAGGTCGGGTTTTGATTTAGGTCTTTAAGAAAGAACTCATAAGCATGAGGCTGAACCTGAAAGCCTTGCTTTGATTTCGGGAGGGGAGGCCAGAGGAAAAGAGCGGAAGGAAAAAGGGCGATGCAAGCACATCGCCCTTAGAAACAATTACTTCTTAAGCTTGTAGGCAATCACTGAGTCGCCCATTTTTGAACCGTACATGGTGTGACCGCCGGCGGCCATATAGATGTACTGTTCGCCGTTTACTTCATAGGTAACGGGTACGGAGGTGCCTGCGGCGGGCAGGTCGGCCTTCCATACGACTTCGCCGGTGTTCAGGTCAAAGGCGCGGAATTTGTTGTCCAGGGTGTAGCCGATAAAGGCCAGGCCACCTGCGGTAACCAGCGGGCCGCCCGCGCCGGGGGTGCCGTATTCCAGCGGAATGGGGATCGGCATCAGTTCTTCCAGGCTGCCCAGGGGCACGGTCCAGATGATCTTTTTCTTAACGATATCCACGGCGGTCAGTGAGGCCCAGGGCGGCTCGGAGCAAGGCGCGCCAAGGGGCGACATCAGCGGCTGCACGGTGAGCACGTATGGGGATTCTTTGACGGGGAAGACCATGGGGCCGCCGGTTTCAATTTTCTGGTCAGAGGAAACGCCTTTCATCTGCTCAACCGGGGTCTGTTTAACGACCATCGCCACATTGTTGGTGGGCACCACCATGATGTTGCTGGCCGGGTCATAGCCACCACCACCCCAGTTGGGGCCGCCACCGGCAGAGGGTACGAAGATAGTGCCTTTTTCGCTGGGCGCGGTGTACATGGGGCCGTAGTTGTATTTTTCGGTCTCTTTTTTACACAGCCATTTGTCGATGGGGGTAAAGCCCCAGGCGTCTTCGGGTGAGAAGCCTTGCTTGGTCAGTGTTGGCATGCCCACGGGGAAGGGCTGGGTGGGGGAGAGCACTTCGCCTTTGAGTTTTACGTCTTGTGGAACGGCGCGTTCTTCAATGGGCACCAGCGGCTCGCCGGTTGCGCGGTCAAACACAAAGACCAGGCCCTGTTTGGTGTTTTGCACCAGGGCGGGCACCATTTTGCCGTTGTGGGGGTAGTCCAGCAGCAGCGGCGCAGAGGGAATGTCGTAGTCAAACACGTTGTGGTGAACTACCTGGAAGTGCCAGGCTACTTCGCCGGTGGCGCCTTTAACCGCCACGATAGAGGTGGTGTAGAGGTTGTCACCCAGGCGGTCGCCACCGTAAAAATCGCTGGAGGAGCTGGTGGTGGGCAGGTAGACCAGGTCGAGTGCTTCATCAACCGACATGGAGGACCAGACGTTACCGCCGCCAAAACCTTCTCCGGAGCCTTTGGACCAGGTTTTGGATGCCGGGTCGTTGGGGTCGCGGGGGACGGGGTCGAAGTCCCAGAGTTTTTTGCCGCTGCGGGTATCAAAGGCCTGTACCCGGCCGCTTGGCGCGTGAACGCGCTGGTTGTCTGCCACTGAAGAGGCTACAACCACGGTGTCATTCACAATGGCCGGGTTGGAGCCGGCAATGACTTCGCCGGGATACATCACGGGGATGTCGGTTTCCATTTCGACCACGCCCTGGTTGCCAAAGTCTTCACAGGGTTTGCCGGTTTTGGAGTCGATGGAGAACAGTTTGTAGTCGGTAGTGCCAAGGAAAATGCGCGATTGGCAAACGGCGTCTTTGGGCGCTTGATCGTCTTCCCAGTAGCCGATGCCGCGACATTTTTTGTATTTCACGGAGTCTTCGGTGACCGGGGTTTTGGGGTCAAAGGTCCAGCGCTCTTTACCGCTAAGCGGGTCAAGAGCAATGACGCGACGAGAGACGGAACACACAATCAGGTTGCCACCGATCATGCTGGGCTGATCTTCAAAGGCGATAAAGGCCTGTGTTTCACCTTCCGGCGGGGTTTCGCCGGTATGGTATTCCCAGGCGACCTCAAGGTTGGCGACGTTGCTCTTGTTGATTTGCTTCAGCGGCGAATACTTGGTGCTGACATCGTATTGGCCGGGGACATTTTTTGCAGCGTGTAGTACCGGGGTGCTTGCTGCCAACGCCACGAGCAAACCGAGTTTAATCATAGCTTTGAGTTTATGCATACTGGGCTCTTTGGTGGGTTTCAGGAAATTTTTATCGTTAGTCATTCGGCTCACCGGAGATAGCTGTGATCGCGTTGCGGCGGGGCGCAGGCTCGGCTTTACGCGAGGGCAACAGGGCTTATTTTTATCTTCCGGGGGAAACTTTAGCCCGGATTGTAGGCCGTCACGGAAAGGGGAGTCAATTCGTGTCGGTTATATGAAACCAATTTAATGCAACTGTTCCTTTACCCTGTGGCGAGCCTGCCAACGGGGCGGAAAAACCGGCGCTAAAGCCTGTTATTTGGGGCTTTTTATCGATTTCAGCAGCATTTCCAGTGCGACGTCGCTGGCGTCTTCCATGCCTTCCAGATCAACGTAAATGCCGTCGTTAGTCAAGTGACTTAGGCCGTGGAGGGTCGCCCAGCTGGCCTGGGCAATTCTTAGTGCGCGCCTGGGCTCGAAATCTCTGTCATTGGCGCGGCAGATTGCCTTGATAACCGAGACGTAGCGCTTGAAGGTGGCGTAGGCGAGCTGCTTGAGCTCCGGGGTGGGTTCCGACATTTTCCAGATGCGCCGGCCAAACATCAGTTCGTAGCGCTCGGGGTCGTCGCAGGCGAAGCGCAGATAGGCCCTGAGCAGGGTTGCCAGGGTGCTCTCCACTTCCTCTTCGGTGTTGGTGCGAGCCAGCAGGGCGTCCAGCTCTCGAAAGCCCTCCGCTGCCAGGCTGCACAGCAGTACGTGCTTGTCTTTAAAGTGATGGTAGGGGGCTTGCCGGGAAACGCCGGCGCGATCCGCCAGTTTGCGCAGCGACAGGCCGTCTACGCCGCTCTGGGCGAGCAGGGCGCGGGCTTCGGTCAGCAGTGTGCTGTGCAGATCGCCGTGGTGGTATTTCTTTAGGTTGGTCATGGCGACAGCATTTATCAGTAACTTGACGGTGTCAAGTTTGCTGTGTATGTTGACGCCGTCAAGTTTGTAAATTTTTCAGCTATTGCTGTTCCACACAACGCCGAGGTTGCCGATATGACCGCCAATTACCCCAATATGCTGGCTCCGCTGGAGCTCGGCCACACCACCCTTAAGAACCGCGTGGTAATGGGCTCGATGCACGTCGGCCTGGAAGACCGCCTCTGGCACCGCAAGAAACTGGCGGAATACTACGCTGAGCGCGCCCGCGGCGGCGTGGGCCTGATTATTACCGGGGGCTTTAACCCCAACCGCAAGGGCTGGTTTTACCCCTTTTCCGGCAGCATGATCAGCCGCGCGGATGCCCTGAGTCACCGCCCGGTGACCAAGGCGGTGCACGCGGCGGGGGGCAAGATCTGTTTGCAGATTCTGCACGCCGGGCGCTATGCCTATGTGCCCTGGTCGCGTTCGGCCTCGGCGATCAAGGCGCCGATCAATCCCTTTAAGCCCAAGGCGATGAGCACCCGCGAGGTGGAAAAAACCGTGCGGGATTTTGCCCGGGCGGCGCGGCTGGCAAAGCAGGCGGGTTACGACGGCGTGGAAATCATGGGCAGTGAGGGTTATCTGATTAACCAGTTCACCTCGCCCAGCACCAACAAGCGCACGGATAAATACGGTGGCAGCGCCGAGAATCGCGCGCGCTTCCCGCTGGAAATCCTTCGCGCGGTGCGCAAGGCCTGTGGCCCTGACTTTATTGTGGTGTACCGCCTGTCGATGCTTGACCTGGTGCCCGGCGGTGCCGACTGGGATGAAACCGTCACCCTGGCCAAAGCGGTGGAGAATGCCGGTGCCTCGATTATTAATTCCGGTTTTGGCTGGCACGAGGCGCGGGTGCCTACCATTGTGACCTCGGTGCCCAGAGGGGCCTTTGTCGATATTACTGCGGCGATTCGCGAAGAAGTCTCGATCCCGGTGATTGCCTCCAACCGGATCAATACTCCCGAGCTGGCGGAAGAGATTGTCGCGTCCGGCAAGGCAGATATGGTGTCGATGGCGCGGCCGATGCTGGCCGACGCCGACTTTGTGAACAAGGCGGCGGCGGGCCGCAGTGATGAAATCAATACCTGTATCGCCTGCAACCAGGCCTGCCTGGACCATACCTTTCAACTCAAGCGCGCAAGCTGCCTGGTAAACCCGCGGGCCGCTTATGAAACCGAGCTGATTTATAAAACCGTTGCCACGCCCAAGAATATCGCGGTGGTCGGCGCCGGCCCGGCGGGCTTGTCGGCGGCAACCGTGGCGGCGGAGCGCGGCCACAAGGTAACCCTGTTTGAGGCCTCAGACAGTATTGGCGGGCAGTTCAATATGGCAGCGCGTATTCCCGGTAAGGAGGAATTCTGGGAAACCCTGCGCTATTTCAAAAAACGCCTGGAAACTACCGGCGTAAGTGTGAAGCTCAATCAGCGCGTTAGCGAGCAGGAATTGCGCGACGGCGGTTTTGATGAGGTGATTATTGCCACGGGCGTGGTGCCTCGCCAGCCGCCGATTGCCGGCATCGACCATGCCAAGGTTGCGCTGTACACCGATGTGTTGCGCGGCAAGGTAAAGGCGGGCAAGTCGGTGGCGATTATCGGCGCCGGCGGGATTGGCTTTGATGTGGCGGAATTTTTGGCCCATGAACCGGAAGCCGAAGGCCTAGAGCAGTGGATGAGCGAGTGGGGCTGCGAACCGATGACGGCCTTGCCCGGCGGTCTGGGTACGGCGTCACCAGCGGCATCTCCCCGAGAGATTCACCTGCTGCAACGCAAGGCCAGCCAGCTTGGCAAAGACCTGGGGAAAACCTCGGGCTGGGTACATCGAGCGACCTTGAAGGCCAAGGGTGTGGAGATGGTGGCCGGTGCCAGTTATCAGAAGGTCGACGACGAGGGCCTGCATATCACCGTTGACGGCCAAGCCCGCGTACTGGCGGTTGATACGGTGGTGGTTTGCGCGGGCCAGGAGTCACTGCGAGAGCTATTCCCTGAAAGCGGAAAGCGGGATGGCGCGAGCTACCATATTATCGGCGGCGCGGAATTGGCGGCTGAGCTGGATGCCAAGCGGGCTATTCGCCAGGGGGCGGAGTTGGCGGCGCGGTTATAGCGACAGGGCTTAGAGCGGCGAGCGTTCTGCTCGCCGCTGATGAAGAAGGCGCTACTTGCTGATCAGGGACATAAATTCGCTGCGGGTGGCCTGGTTTTCCTTAAAGACGCCCAGCATGGCGCTGGTGCGCATGATGGAGTTTTGCTTCTCCACGCCGCGCATCATCATGCACATATGGCGGGCTTCAATAATAACCGCAACGCCTTCGGCGCCGGTCACTTCCTGTACGGTGTTGGCGATCTGCGTGGTCAGGCTCTCCTGAATCTGCAAGCGGCGCGCATACAGGTCTACGATGCGGGCCACCTTGGACAAACCGAGCACCTTGCCATTGGGAATATAGGCCACGTGGCAGCGGCCGATAAAGGGCAGCAGGTGATGTTCGCAAAGGGAGTAGAGCTCGATGTCGGACACCACAACCATTTCATTGGCATCTGATTCGAACAGGGCGTTGTTAACCACCTCGTCAACGCTGCGACGGTAACCCGAAGTAAGAAATTCAAAGGCTTTCGCCGCGCGGCTTGGAGTATCGAGCAGGCCGTCCCGTTCCAGGTCTTCGCCTACTGCTTTGATGATTTCTGCAAATGCTTTTTCCACTGTGTCATCCACATTAATTATATTTGAAGGGCAATGGTAACAAATCAGCGTCCACGACAAAAACGATTCTCATTAACTTGGCGTAAGACTAACCGTTACTATTGCCCGGTTGCGGTGTAAAATCCCGTCTTTTTAATACGGGAAAAATGCGAGATGGATCAGGGCGCGGCTGCGGTCACAGATCGGGAATTGTTACAGGAGCTCCACAGCATTCGCGATTATATCCGCTGGGGCATGAGCGAGTTCGGCCGCGCGGGCCTGTATTTTGGTCACGGCACCGACAACGCCTACGATGAGGCGATGCTGCTGGTCTGCTATGCGTTGAGTATGCCCCTGGATATGCCGCCCGAATTGCTGGACTGTCGCCTGAGCGGCCCTGAGAAGCAAGCCGTTGTGTCACTGTTGGAGCGCCGTGTGAATGAGCGGCTACCCGCGGCCTATCTCACCCACGAAGCCTGGTTTGCCGGCCTGTCATTTTATGTTGATGAGCGGGTGCTGGTGCCACGTTCGCCCATTGCCGAGCTGATCGAAAACGGCTTTTCACCCTGGTTGGCCGGCGTTGAGCCGCAGCGGATTCTCGACTTGTGTACCGGCAGCGGCTGTATTGGTATTGCCTGTGCGTACGCCTTTGAAGAAGCCGAGGTTGATCTGGCGGATCTGTCCACCGATGCGCTGGATGTGGCGAACCTGAATATCGAGCGCCACGAGCTGAGTTATCGCCTGCGCGCGGTGCAGTCGGATGTGTTTGAAAATCTCAAGGGCGAGCGCTACGACCTGATTGTCAGCAATCCGCCCTATGTCGATGAAGAAGACTTGGCGGATATGCCCAGCGAATACCACCGCGAGCCAGTGCTGGGCCTGGCGGCGGGGGCCGATGGCCTGGATATCGCCCGGCGCATCCTGCACGAGGCGGCCGACCACCTCAATCCCGGCGGTTTGCTGGTGGTGGAGGTTGGCAACAGTTGTATTGCGCTGGATGAGGCTTTCCCGTCGGTGCCCTTTACCTGGCTGGAGTTTGAGCACGGCGGCCACGGGGTGTTTGCAATGAGCCGCGAGCAGCTTGAGGAATACGCCGAGGTGTTTCGCTAAGGTCTTACCGCGCGGACGCTGGCGCCGGTTTGCCGTATAATCCGCCCCCTGATCAATCTACTGAGTGTTGTTATGTCCGGAAATACCATTGGAAAGCTGTTCACGGTCACCACCTTTGGCGAAAGCCACGGTCTGGCATTGGGGGCCATTGTGGACGGCTGCCCGCCGGGGCTGGAGCTGAGCGCCGAGGATATTCAGCACGACCTGGATCGCCGTAAACCCGGCACGTCACGCTATACCACCCAGCGCCGTGAAGCAGATGAGGTGAAAATTCTGTCCGGGGTATTTGAAGGCAAAACCACCGGCACCTCGATTGGCCTGTTAATTGAGAATACTGACCAGCGCTCCAAGGACTACAGCAAGATTATGGATCGGTTTCGGCCGATGCACGCCGACTACAGCTACGAGCAGAAGTACGGCACTCGCGATTACCGTGGCGGCGGCCGCTCATCGGCGCGGGAAACCGCGATGCGGGTCGCGGCGGGCAGTATTGCCAAGAAGTACCTGGCGCAGCACTGCGGCTTGCAGGTGCGTGGATACCTGTCTCAGTTGGGGCCGGTCAAGGTGGAAAACGTGGATTGGGATGTGGTTGAGACCAACCCTTTCTTCTGCCCCGACGAAAGCAAAGTGCCGGAGATGGAAAGCTATATGCAGGCGCTGCGCAAATCCGGGGATTCAGTGGGCGCGCGCCTGACTATTGTGGCCAGCGGCATGCCCGTGGGC
>JBFEVY010000424.1:0-2057 GCA_041546665.1 Spongiibacteraceae bacterium
CACTGCAGCGTGATACAGGTCGGCAATTTCTGCTGCTCGTTCGGGGGAGTAGGTTTGAATATTCATATCACGAAACTGCGAGAAGCAAGCCAGACACCCGCTTAGCGTTGTTTACTTTTGATTACGGATTTGACCATTTTCCCAAAGCGTTTGTCCTTGTCGCGCTTCTCCGAATAGGACATATCGTTGTATTCAGACTCGCGTTTCATTTTGAGGTAGTTCTGGTAGCGCTGTTCTGACAACTCTCCGGATTCTATAGCCGCCAGTATTGCGCAGCCCTTCTCATTGGAATGCGAGCAATTGCTGAATTTGCACTGACTGGTCAGCTCAGTGATTTCGGCGAAGGTCTCTTCCAGGCCCTCGTCAATGGCCATGCCGCCAAGCTCGCGCATCCCCGGGGTGTCGATAATCATCGCGCCATTGCTTAAGCGCACCAATTGTCGACTGGTGGTGGTGTGTCGGCCTTTGCTCTGTATAGCGCTGACAGACCGGGTTTCAAAGGTTTCGCTGCCCATAATGCTGTTAAGCAGGCTGGTCTTACCCACCCCCGACGAGCCCAGCAGGCAGTAGCTAAGGCCCGGTTGGAGCAGTGCGATTACGCGTTCTACGCTGTCGCGATTCAGATTACTGAAACCAAGCACGGTGGCCTGGGGCGCAATGTCCCGCACGGCGGCCTCGGTATCTGCGATATCCTGCTCAGACATCAGGTCGGCCTTGCTGAGCAGGATAATGGGCTGAATGCCGGTTTCATTAACCATCACCAGATAGCGTTCGAGCCGCCGAAGATTAAAGTTCTCATTCAGGGATTGAATAATAAAAGCCACGTCGATATTCGCCGCCACCAACTGAAAGTCCACCTGTTTACCAGAGGTTTTGCGCTTCAGCAGGGTCTTTCTCGGCAACACGCCGTAGATGATGCCGTGGCTGTCTTCGTCAAAAAAATCGGCGTAAACCCAATCGCCCACCGTCGGCAAATCCAGCGTGGAATCGGCGGTGTACATGAGGTTACCCGAGAGTTCGGCAAAGATCTCCGCCTCTCCTTTGGAGACCATATAGCTTTCTTTGTGAACGGCTATCACCCGTGCAAGCTCGTGCTGTGCCCGCAGGCGGTCATCCACGCGCTGCTCAAACCACTCGCTGTAACCGATATCCTCCAGATGCGCCATTACCTATAGCTCGCTCACATGTTCGCCGAAGTACCACACCCGCCTGAACGGCCCTTTGTTTTCCTTAGAAATCGCGCGAATATTCTCAACAATAATATCGTCGGGCAGTATGGTTCTGCCGATGTTATAAATCAGTAATTCAATAGGCTCACTGACCAAATAGCTTTTTTCAATTTTGCGCTGGTAGGTTTCTGAGCTGTAATCCCGAATGGTGGTCATGGCTTGAATATCCACCGTTCTGGCATTGACCAGGGCCTTGGCAACATCTTCCGAGCAGGCTTCGGTGAGTTCGAAGTAAACCACCTCGCCGTTGATCAGGCATTTCAGGTCAGGCTTACCTTCTTCCGGGGACTGTTTCTCTACGGATTCATAGTCAAGGCCAACCACTTCAGCAAAGCGCTTGAAGATACTGACTTCGACTTTTCCTTTCTCGGACTCTGTTGCCATATTCGCCCGCCTGTACCCACATTGGTGTAACGTGAATATCTTACCGAATTTATGGCAAAGCGTCTTGAAAAGGCTAGGTCATGCACCGGTAAAGAAGTTCAGGATTTTTTTGATTAGCGGCCGGCTGTCGTAGTCGGGGCTTGCCGCCAGCATCAGCGCCGCTTCAGCAAAGCAGCCCATCCACATGCGCTGCAGCAGAGCCAGGTCGTTTTCGGAAAACTGTGCCATCGCTGCGTCGCCGCCCAGCCAGTGCAGCAGGCGCTCACGAAACACCTTGGACACGGCACGAACCACGCTGGTGTCTTCCCAGCGATCCCGCTGGAGCTCTGTCTTTGACTCCTCCGACCCCGCAACCAGGCGGGGCCAACGACTCTTCGCCCTTACGCCTTGGGGCGCTTGGCCCCGTACTTGCTCCGCCCACGCTTGCGCCCCTGCACACCGACC
>JBFEVY010000174.1:0-7641 GCA_041546665.1 Spongiibacteraceae bacterium
GCACATTAGCAGACCAAATACCGCCATGATCACACTGGTGACCTTGGCGACGGGCAGGAGCAGCGAGTTGTGATTCATACGCGGTGGGTTTGCCCAGCTCAGCCCGCATTCGCGGTGGAAGGAAATGAGGTTTGCAGGTTCAGTTCTGCTGAGCCCGCGCCGCAAGCGATGATGGTTCTAAACGCATTATCCAGTTTGATATCCGGGCGCAGTGTGACGCATTCCGGGGGCAGATGATAGACAAAACCCGAAGTGGGGTTGGGGCCGGTGGGCACAAATACAGAAAACCAGCCATCCGGATGCCGGCTGGTGACGATTGCGGTGGCCAAAGTGGGAACATCGGCGCCAAACACTTGTACCAGTGCCACTTCGCCGCGACTGAAGGGTGAGTTTTCATTGGTGCCGAGAAACTGCTGAATAATATCGCGAATCAGTCGGTAGCCCGGTGCGTAGCGCGACAGGTGGCGGTCAAAAAAGCCCTGCACATATTTGCCGGCACTGGTGGCGACCAGGGTGCCCACCACAAAACAGCCCAGCAGGATCAGCGCAACGACTACCAGGTCGATGAATAGCGGCGGCGCGCCGGTGAGGTTGACCAGGGGAGTGGTGACGGGTGCGATAAGCGCTTGCACAGAATTTACCGCCCAACGCAGGGCGAACAGCAGAATGGTGATGGGTGCGATAACGAGCACGCCACCGATAAAAGACTGGCCAAAGAAGAGCTTGAATCGATTCATGGCTTGAGACGCAGTGTTGTGTGCAAAGTGGAATGCCAATAGTAGCGATTTTCAGACGCGGCGAGCAGTGGAGAACTGGTAAATTTTGAACAGTACTGTGGATTTATTTCGCTGAGCGAGAAAATGCGGGAAAACGGGCCGGCATCTTTTTATCGCAATAGGTTAAGCAAGTCGTCTAAAAGGTGTTCGAGTTTGCGCAGTGAGCCGCACTCGGCAACGTAATGCGCGGCGGATTGATAGCGGCGGATTTCTGAGTCGCCGGTATTCCAGCGGCTTTGCGGTTCCGGGTTGAACCACAGCAGAATCCGCGCGCGCTGATAGAGTTCGCGCAGCGCGTCAATGCCTGTGTTACCACCGTTGCCGCGACCGTCGCCAAGGATGATGATGCAGCTGCGGCGGTTGACCCGGTCGATGATCTGGTCGCGGAAGCTGGTGAGGGCAAGGCCGTAGTCGCTGCCGCCCATGCCGTACTGCTGCTGGATTTTGGCCAGGGCCTCTTCGTCAGAGTAGTTCTTGAAGTAATCGCTCACTTCGTAGCTTTTACCGCAGAACACAAAGCTGCGGGTATTGGGCAGCACGTCGGCGAGGGACTGCACGAATAACATCAAAACCCGGGACCAGGTGCTGACGGAGCCGCTGAGGTCACAGAGAATAAAAATTTCGCTTTTCTCGCGCTTTTTTTGTCGCCAGAAGCGGTGGAAGGGAATGCCGCCGTAGGCGAGGTTGCGCCGCAGGGTTTTGCCCAGGTCGGGTTTGTCGCGTTTGGCCCGGTGCAGGCGCTGGCGGTGGCGGGAGGCCAGTTTTTTGGCCAGCTTGCGAATCAACTGAGGCAGCTTTTTAAGGTAGTACTGATCCAGGGCTGAAATCGCGCTGTCGCGCATCAACTGTTCCTGAATTTCGCGGTTCTCGGCGTTGTTGTTCAGCAGCAATTGCCGGTCGATCATCTCTTTGACCATGCTGATCTGCAGCTCGCGCTGGCGGCTCAGCCATTGCCCCCGCGCCTGTTCGGCGTCGTCGCCTTCGGCAAGGCGGCGAATTTCGGCCTGCCGCGCGCCATCGCCCAGGGCGTCGAGCATGCGCCGCCGATAGACGCCTCGCTGGGTGCTGTAGCGGAGGTTTTCCAGGCCCTCTTCCGCCGCGGCGCGAATGACCTCGGCGCGCAACTGATCTTGATTAGAATCGGCTTGAGCGTCGGCGGAAGAATCTGCGCCGCCCATACCCGCGCCGCTGCCCGACCCCTGACCGTCTCCGGAGGGGGGCGGCTCGGCGTTTTCGGTTTCGGCACCGGGGGGTTGTTCGCCGGCAGGGTCGCTGCTGGTAGTTGCCTTGTTGGCGTCGCTAAATTCAAAGAATCGCTGGAAGCACAGTTGGTACTGGTCCCGCTCTTCTTCGGTTTTGGCAAGGCAGCTGCTCAGTCCGTGGTAGAGCAGGGCCTTGTCGCTGTAGCCCAGGGTGGCAGCCACCTGCATGGCGTCCAGGGTTTCCGCGGTGGACACACTGACGCCGTGGTGGCGCAGGTGGCGGATAAACTGGAGTAGGGTGTCTTCCATCGCGAGGGGAATCAGCCGCGGGTGTTTTTGAGCAGGCTTTGCAGCTCGGGGCGAATCAGCTCGATGTCTTCCTCGTATTTGAGCAGGACATTCAGGCTGTCTTCCACCAGATTGCGGTCGAGACTGTTGGCGTGCAGCAGCAACAGGCTGCGCGCCCAGTCGATGGTTTCGCTGATTGCCGGTTGCTTCTTCAGGTCGAAGTCCCGCACCGCATGAACGAAGGCCACGAGCTGGTCGCGCAATTGTTCCGACACCTCGGGTACCCGGCTCTGGACGATCTTGGCTTCCAGCTTGCTCTCGGGGAAGGGGATATACAGGTGCAGGCAGCGGCGCTTGAGGGCGTCGCTGAGGTCGCGGGTGTTGTTGCTGGTGAGTATGACCAGTGGCGGCGTCTTGGCGGCAATGCGGCCGATTTCGGGAATGGAAACTTTGAAGTCGGCGAGAATTTCCAGCAACAGGGATTCGAATTCGTAATCGGCCTTGTCGATCTCGTCGATCAACAGCACCGCGCCGTCGTCGTTTTGCAGCGCTTTCAGCAGCGGGCGCGGTTCCAGAAAATGTTCCGAGTAAAAAATATCGTCAAACTGGTGGAGTTTGTCGACGGCGCCGGCCAGGGTGTTGCTGCCGCCCAGTACTTCCTGCAACTGCTCTTTCAACACCTGCACGTAGAGCAATTGCTTGCTGTATTTCCAGTCGTACAGCGCCTTGCTTTCGTCGAGCCCTTCGTAACACTGCAGGCGAAACAGGGGCTGTTCGAGCATGGCGGCGGTGGCATTGGCGAGTTCGGTTTTACCGACCCCCGGTGGGCCTTCAATCAGAATCGGGCGCTGCAACTGGCTGGCGAGATACAGGGTGGTGGCGATGGTCTCGCTGGCGATGTAGCCTTGGGTCGCCAGCTTGGCGATAAGGGCATCGATATTTTGTCGGGCTGTTGTCATAGGGTGTCAGTCGTTGTGTCGCTGCTGGTGTTAGTTCAGGTGCTTTGCCCGCCTGTTTTACCGGGATGCGATGTAAAAGGCGAGTTTTTCGCGAAATTCAGGGTATTGGTTTAACAGTTCAGGGCCGGCCATAGCGTGGTCGTCAAAGCTGAAGCCGGGACAGACGGCCTCGGAGATCAGCCCGTATTCGCCCTCGGCTAAATGGGAGGCTTTCCAGTAGCCACCGGGGACAGTGAGCTGGAGCTGTTGGTCGCGGTCAAGTTCAGGGCCCAGAGTGAGCTCCGTCAATTTACCATCGGGTGATAGCAACAGATAGTTGAGCGGGCTGCCGCCCTGCCAGTAGTGGACGATATCCGAGCGGTTGCGGTGCAGGTGGCCGACCGGACTGTCGTCGGTGAGCAGATAAAAAATGGACGACATGCAGGGCCGTTCCCCCGCCGAACTGAGCTGGGTTGCGGTATAGGTGCGGCGGAAATAGCCACCCTCTGGGTGGGCTTCCAGTTGTAAGCGGGAGATCAGTTGCTGCTTGTTCACGCCGGGGTCAGCCGCCGGTGGTATTCATAAAGCGCACAATCTGGGGCTCGTCGTCGAGTTCAAAATAGTGGCGCTCGGGTTTGATATCCATGGCGGCAATAATGGCCTGCTCCAGTTTGTCGCTATCGCCGGGATAGCTGTCGACAATCGTTTTCAGGTCTACGGAGTGCTCGTTGCCCAGGCACAGTAGTAGCCGGCCCTCTACGGTTAAACGGACGCGATTGCAGAGATGGCAAAAGTTGTGACTGTGGGGGGAGATAAACCCCACGCGGCTGTCGCTGTCGGCCATGCGGTAGTACCGCGATGGCCCGCCGCTGCTCTCGGTGGTGGGCGTGAGGGGGTAGCGTTGATTAATCTGCTCGCGCAGCGCATCGCTGCTGCAAAAGCTCATTGCCCGGTTGTGCTCGGTAATCTGGCCGAGGGGCATTTCCTCAATAAAGCTGATATCGATGTGGCGGTCGCGGGCAAAGTCGACCAGATCGAGTACTTCGTCGTCGTTGCGGCCGTTGAGAATGACCGCGTTGATCTTGATGCGCTCGAATTGCTGTTCCCGTGCTGCATCGATACCGGCAATGACCTTGCTGAGGTCACCGGTGCGGGTCAGCTCCCGAAAGCGATCCGGCCGCAGGCTGTCGAGGCTGATATTGATGCCAGTCAGGCCGGCGGCCTTCAGCGGCGCGGCGTATTTGGTGAGCTGGGCGCCGTTGGTCGTGAGGTGGAGCTGCTCTAAACCCTCCAGTTGGGCGAGGCGCTCGACCAGCATCATAACGTTGTTGCGCACCAGGGGTTCGCCACCGGTGAGGCGGATTTTGCGGGTGCCCAGGCGGACGAAGCTCGCGGCAATATCGTAAAGCTGTTCCAGACTCAGAATTTGCTGGCGGGGTAAAAACTGCATTTCTTCTGCCATACAGTAGACGCAGCGAAAATCGCAGCGATCTGTGACCGACAGGCGGAGGTAGTCGACGCCGCGGCCAAAGCGATCTAGTAGTGGCAATTGTGCAGTTGTCATATTCCGATCTTACCACAAAGCTCTATACTCTCCCGCTGGATCGGTGTGGCCGATCGCTATTCTAACAATCACGGTGTTTATGACAGGGGAGTGGGGAGCTATGAGGAAGGCAGTATCGGTATCACTGGCTTTGGTATTTTTGTCGGGAGTGAGTGTTTACTCTCGTGCAGATAATAGTAATTCAGACAGCGCGGAGTGGGGAGTGTATTCCCAGTTGCAGGTACGGATTAGCAGCGCGCAGCAGATTGCCCAGATCAAGTCTGTTAAAGCCGCGGTGAAAAAGGCTGATGTTCCGCCGTCTTCCGACGAAGCGGCAATGATCCGCATCAGCATGGGGGTGGCGCCGGATGTGGCGCATCAGCCCAATGACTGCTGTTTTGATGGCCGTGGTGGTGCGTTGAGCGACCGGGATGTGGCGGAGCGACTGGCTGTAGAGGAAGTCATGCGCCGCAGTGGTATTGAGCCGGGTTCTGAAGAAGAGGCGCAGTTGCGCGCTGCTGCAGAGGGCCGGGTGGAAACCGCAGATGGCGAGGAAGTGGATCAGCAGACTGTGGAAGACATGGCCAAGGAAATTGCCAAGCAACAGGCGGCAATGTATTCCGGTGCACAGAGCGGTTCCTCTGAAGAGGCTCTTATTGGCCTGGGCGTGGATACTTTCTGGGAAAAAATGAAAAGCTGGATGGACTAAATTCCTTAGCAGTACAGCGATCGAGATAGAGCCTGGCGGTTTTTGTCAGTGCTCTGTCTCATTTTGTCATTGTTTGGGTGAGGCTGGGGAGTAAAGTGTCCCCTGTGAATAACCCTGATAAATCTAAGTCTATTTAGGCCAAGTGTTATTTGGCCGGGTCATGACTTAACGAGGACGAGAACATGACAAGCGCGACTGTTAAACGCTATCCAATGCCCATGCCTTACGGCTGGTTTGTAGTGTCTTATTCCGATGAGCTGGCGGCTGGGCAATCCCGAGCGGTGCGGTACTTCGGTCAGGAATTGGTGCTGTTCCGCACCGAGCAAGGTAAGCCGGTGTTGATGGAGGCATACTGCCCTCACCTCGGTGCGCACCTAGGTCACGGCATTCACGAGCAGGCCGGCGGTGGTGGTCGCATTGAAGGCAATAATATTGTCTGTCCTTTCCACTCCTGGAAATTTAATCCCGAAGGTGAGTGTGTCGAAGTTCCCTACGCGAAAAATATGCCGCCCAAGGTGCAGGGTCAGAAGTGTCTGAAGTCCTTCCCGATTCGCGAAGTGAATCAGGTGATCTGGGCGTGGTATCACCCCGAAGGTGTATCGCCGATGTGGGAAGTCATCGAGCACGAAGAGACCAATAGCGATGAGTGGTCACCACTGGATCGCTACGAATGGGTACTCAATACCCACTCCCAGGAAATGGCGGAGAACGCCGCTGATCCGGCGCACTTCAAATATGTTCACGGTACCGCGTCCTTCCCCGAGTGGGAGACCACCTACGACGGCCCCTTTGTACGCGGATTGCAAAAAGCCAATATGCCGACCCCGCGGGGCGAGGTTAAAGGTGCGATCCATACCGGCAGCGCCGGACCGGGTCAGGGCTTCACCAAGTTTGAAGGTATTGCCGACACCTTCCTGATGGGGTTGACCACGCCAGTAGACGAAGAGACCGTGCATGTGCGTTTTGCCTTCACCCAGCCTAAAGTGAACGGCGAAGTGGTGAAGGGCGGTGTGAACGCCGCGATTATTGCCAATATTGTCGGCCAGCTGGAAGAAGACAAGCCGATTTGGGAGCATAAAATCTACCGGCCGCTGCCGATACTCTGCGATGGCGATGGTCCCATTGCGAAATTCCGCAAGTGGTACAGCCAGTTCTACGCCGGCGGTTTTGATCCCAAGGCATTGTAATCCAAGGGATTTCATTGCTAACCTTTGATGCGAAAGCCTTCACAGTAGTGAAGGCTTTTTTGTTTTGCGGTTTTCCGCGTTGTGGAGAATGGTTTTTGCATAACGTGATGTGAGGCGGATTCAGCATCAGAGAAAGACATATGTGTCGACAATTACGGGTTTTGATTTTTATGTTCGGCCTTGCTGCCGGCAACGCCATGGCGCTCTGTGAGCCGCCGGGTTTGCGCCAGCCTGCAATGGAGAACGGCATTCGCGATCGCGAGGCGATGCAATTTTTGCGTGACCGGGTGGCTCGCTTTCTGGAAGAGCGCAGTCGCTATATTGATTGCCTCGACGCTCAGGACAACAAGGCCATCGGGGGAATTGATAGCAATGCGCTCCGTCGCCAGCGGATCGACGGTTACAACAGCGCGATGTCTGAGATGTTAGAGGTCATCACTGCGTTTAATGCACAGGTACAGGCGTTTAACACGGCGCTCGAAGCCGGGTCACTGATCAAGTAGGTCGATGCCGCGCGCTTTCAACGCCTGGCAAAAATGGTCGCTTGGGGACTCTCCCAATACCAGAGCGTGTTGGCCACCGGTCTGTTCTGAGCTTGGTGTTTTCCCCAGCTCATTCAGTATATGGGCGACTCTGCGGGCAATCGCGGCGCCGGAGTCCACCCAGTTGATGTTGGGAATGAGTACCGCCAGGCGGTCGCGAATCAGTGGAAAATGGGTGCAGGCCAGTACGACAGTGTCCATTTCCTGTGCACGGGGTTGCGCTAGCAATTGGGTGGCGGTGCGTTCCCACACCTCGGGGCTGTCGATGCCCTCCCAGAACAGGGTTTCGATCGCGGGTGCAAGTTCGCTGCTGCCGAGCTGGATCACACTGCAGTCGGCGGCGAATTCGCGAATCAGGTTTGCGGTATAAGCGCGTTTGACGGTGCCGGGCGTTGCCAGCAGGCCAATGACTTTGGTCTGGCTGAGGGCGGCCGCGGGTTTGATCGCAGGCACTAC
>JBFEVY010000355.1:0-3438 GCA_041546665.1 Spongiibacteraceae bacterium
CGCGGTTATTGGCGAGCAGCTCGGCGCCCGCACACAGCAAGGACAGAGCGATGAGCAGCCAGGCGGATAGGTAGCCGCGGCGCGACTGTTTAAAGCGCTGCCAGCGCTTTTTGCTGACCGGGTCCCGCAGTATGCTGATCACGCTGCACCTCCGCCAAAGCGAATACGCGGGTCGACCAGGGCGACGCAGATATCGGACAAAATATTGCCGATCAGATAGAGCATGGATGAAATGACCAGGATGCCCATCACTATGGGGTAATCGCGTTCAATCACTGACTCGTAGCCCAGCAGGCCGATGCCGTCGATATTAAAAATGGTCTCAATCAAAAACGAGCCGCTGATCAACAGCGAAATATTGTTACCGAAGGAGGTGGCAATGGGGATCAGACTATTACGGAGCGCATGGCGGCGAACACTCTCGCCGCGGCGCAAGCCTTTGGCTGTGGCGGTGCGCATATAGTCGGCGGAGAGATTGTCCATCAGCGCGTTTTTCATCATCAGGGTGGTGACGGCGAAGCTGCCCGCCAGATAGGCGATCAGGGGCAGCACGGCGTGATAGAAAATATCCTTGGCCTTGCCGAGCGTTGAGTACTGGTCGAAATCGTCGCTGACAAAACCGCCCAGGGGAAACCAGTCGTAGTAACCGGCCAGCAGGGAGATGAGGGCAATACCGATAACGTAGCTGGGCAGGGCGTAACCGAGAAACACCACCGCCGAGGAGGCGCTATCAAAGCGACTGCCGTGGTACATCCCCTTGAGTATGCCCAGCGGGATACAGACCAGATAGGTCAGTATCAGGGTGCTGACGCCATAGAAAATGGAGACGGGAAATCGCTCCTTAATAATGTCCCAGACCGGATCCTGATAACGGGTCGACAAGCCGAGATCAAGCTGCAAAACTTTTTTCAACCAGTCGCCGTAGCTGGCCAGCAAGGGTTTATCGAAGCCGTAGTAACGCTTGAGTTCTTCCATCTGTTCGTCGGAGAGGGTACTGCCGCTGGTCTGGCTGCGGCTCAGTGAACCGGCTTCTCCGCCGAGCTGCGCCTGGGTCATCAACCGCTCAATGGGACCGCCGGGAACCACTCGGGTAATCGAAAATACCAGCAGGGTAATGCCGAGAAAGGTGGGGATGATCAGTAAAAAGCGTCGAAGAAAATACCCAGCCATGATTTCCCTTGAAATCGGTGATAAAAAGCGAAGTGCGACAGTACAAATTTCAGCGATGGGAGTCCAGCACAAACACCCCGGTCATTGAGTGTGACTTCACAGGCCGGCCCGAGTGACGTCGACAAACAATGTCAGTGACTGCCCCGGCTTGAGGTAATTCCCAGGATTGATGCTGTTCCATTGCACAATGTCGCTGACTTTGACGCTGAAGCGACTGGCAATGGCGCTCAGCGAATCGCCGCTGCGTACGCGATAGCCCACTTTGCGCACGACGCCGTCCTGTGCGGGTTGCTCGGCCCAAATTTCCAGTTTTTGTCCAACTTTAATGACACCGTCGCGGCCCAGTTTGTTCCAGCGCCGCAGGTCTTTTACCGAGACCTCGTAGCGCAGGGCAATATGTCCCAAGGTATCGCCGGGCAGCACTTTGTATACCAGGCGGTTTTGCTGTTTGCCGGCGCCGCGATTAATGGCGTAAACGGTCGTGTCGTTCGAGTCGGGAATCAGCAGCTCCTGGCCGATTTTCAGCATGTCGCCCTGGAGATTGTTTGTTGTGCGCAGGGCCTGCTGGCTGGTGTGATACAACTTGGCGATCTTGCTGAGGTTATCCCCGGACTTGACCTTGTAACGCTGCCAGCGAACCCGGTCTTCCTTGGCAATTGAAGCCAGTCGGGTTTTGAAGCGCCCGGCATTCTCCATGGGAATCAGTAGCCGGTGCGGGCCATCGGGCGGAGTGATACCGCGGTTCATACCGGGGTTGAGGTGATAGAGCTCGTCGACACTGATGCCGGCAAGTTTGGCGGCTTGTTTCAGATCGATCTGTCCGCCAGTGTCTACCACGCTGAATCTCGGCCCATCGGGCACTTTAGGCAGGCTGATATTGTAGGCGGCAGGGTTGCGAAACATGCTCACCATTGCCAATAACTTTGGTATGTAAGACTTTGTTTCTTTTGGTAAATTGAGTGACCAAAAATCAGTAGAACGACCCTTTTTACGATTCTTTTTGATGGCGCGATTCACCGTGCCGGCGCCGCTGTTGTAAGCCGCGAGGGTAAGCAGCCAATCGCCATCAAAGCGCTTATTGAGGGAGGCGAGATAATCGAGGGCGGCGTCGGTGGAGGCAATCACGTCACGGCGCTCGTCATACCACCAGTCTTGCTTTAGGCCGACGTGCTTTGCCGTGATCGGGACGAACTGCCACAGCCCGGATGCCTGCCCGTGGGAATAGGCGAAGGGGTCGAAGGCACTTTCTATCAGTGGTACCAGGGCAAGGTCGGCGGGTAAGCCTTTGGCTTGGGCGCGGTCGAGAATGTGGTACAGGTAGCGGCCAGCCCGCCCGCCAATCTTGTTGAGGTAGTAGCTGTGCTTGGCGTACCAGTCCTCGACGGCCTCCACCTCTTTTCTATCGGTAAGGGAGGTAAACTCCAGATTGGCGGAGAGATGTTCCCAGACCGTGGCGTATTTGGACTGGTACTGTGCCTCCTTCAGCGGTATGGCATTGGCTTTAAGTGCGTCCTGCAGAGATACTGCGAGGGGCTGCTTTGTTTCGCCTTTCCGCTTTGGACTGGGTTTGGCGGCAACCTGTGTACGCGCTGGCGCGGGTAGCGTAATACGTCGGTTTGATGACGTATTCTTTCCGCTGGCGGTGACCACGCTCTCTTTCATCGGCAGGGGCTGACGCGTTTTCGCGGTCTGCTGCTGCGTATTCGGATGCTGGCGCACGGCTCGTGATTGCAGCGTGCCGCAACCGCTAACGAAGATGGCGATCAGGGCGATGCAGAAAAGTCTCACTTTCACAGATGGGAGGCGCTCAATTGTTGTTTTTCCACTCACGCAGTTCGGCAAAGACCTGCACCTCCTCATTAGCGGCTATGCCAGTGTGGGCGGCAACCTGTTGTTGAAGTTCCGGGCTGTCTGCACGAAGGAATGGATTGGTTGCCAGCTCAAGGGCAAGTGTTGAAGGCACGGTGGGTTGGCCCTTGTCCCGTTGCAGCTGCGCGTCTTGAAAGCGCGACTGCAAGGCCACATTGCCCGGTTCGGCTAGGAGTGCAAAACGCAGATTGGCCAGGGTGTATTCGTGGGCACAGTAAACGGCGGTGTTGGCGGGCAACTGGCTCAGGGTTTTCAGGGAGGCCCACATTTGTGGTGCAGTACCTTCAAAGATTCTGCCGCAACCGCCAGCAAATAAAGTGTCACCGCAAAACAAAATTGGTGCAGTGGTGTCGGCGGCTGAAAAATAGGCAATATGATCCAGCGTATGGCCGGGTACCG
>JBFEVY010000227.1:0-5979 GCA_041546665.1 Spongiibacteraceae bacterium
GCTGCGCGATCGCCCCCACGATATTTTACCGCTGGCCACACATTTTCTCGGCCGAGACGTGTCGGTGGTCAATGCCGACCGGATGCTAAGTACAGAAGCCGCTCAGAAGCTTATCCAGCATACCTGGCCGGGCAATGTGCGCGAGCTCGATAACGTCATTCAGCGCTCGTTGATTCTCCGTCAGGGTGATCGGGTAGAGGCTGACGATATTCAATTTGAGATCGGCATGGATTTCGCGCCCTCATTCGATATGCCGGCCCAATCTGAGCGCTACGCTCAGCCTGTGACGCCGCCGCCACCGATCCGTGAATACAGTGTGGCAGACGCAGCGCCAGTTGCCGCCCAGCCTCAGGGGGATCACGGGCTGGACGACATTATGCGGGAACAGGAGCGCCGCCTGATTGAGGACGCATTGCGGGCCGGTAAATCAAAGAAAGCGGCGGCGGAAATTCTGGGTATCAGTCCACGGACATTGCGTTACAAGATGGCGCGCCTGCGCGAGCAGGGCTGCGCGGCGGGTTGAGAAGCGGGAGTAGTTTATGTCTGACATGCGTGTTGAAAATCTGCTCGGGCAAATTCGTAGTATTCGTGAGCAGACCATGCCGAAACCGGCAGACTTTGATGTTCGCGCTCCCGGCCGAATTGACGGGGTTCCTTCCCAGCCCCAGCGGGTTGATTTCGGTTCAATGCTCAAACAGTCCATCGACTCGGTTAACGATGCCCAGCAGCGCTCTGCACAGTCTGCCGTTGCCTACGAGCGGGGGGACAAAGATGTCACGCTGACTGAGGTCATGGTGAATATGCAGAAGGCGGACGTGGCAATGAAGGCCGTGGTTGAAGTACGCAATAAATTTGTCGATGCGTATCAAGAAATTATGCGGATGTCGATTTAATCGGCTGACACAACAACGCGATATTGGGTGAGAGCGGTACTATCATGGCAGAACAGGCGGAAAACATGCCAGCAACTCAGGGCGCTTCGGCGAATGCTTTGAGCCAATTGTTGAAAAATGACGTGCTTAGACAGTTATTGCTGTTGGTGGGCATAGCGGCGAGTGTGGCCATCGGTGTGGCGGCGGTACTGTGGTCGCAGGGCACGGAGTACCGCACGCTTTACGCATCGGTTTCCTCTGAGCGCGCTGGTGCATTGATCGATACGCTGACTTCCGCAGGCATTCCCTATCGAATCCAGGACGCCACCGGCGACGTTCAGGTACCCGCCGACAAGCTCCACGATGCGCGCATCAAGGTTGCGGGGCAGGGCATTGTTGGCGACAACAGCGGCATGGCAATGCTGGACCAGGAACAGGGCTTCGGGGTCAGCGAATTCATGCAATCCAAAAAATATCACTATGCGCTTGAGCAGGAACTAGCGAAGACGATTGAGAGCCTGCACCAGGTTCATCGCGCCCGGGTGCATTTGGCGATTCCAAAGCAGTCTGTGTTCATACGCGACCGCAAGCCCCCTAGTGCATCGATCATGGTGGATATCTACCCGGGCAGTGAATTGGCCCGTAAAAACGTTGAAGCGATTGTTAATCTGGTTTCCTCCAGTATCAGCGGAATGAGCCCGGAAAATGTCACGGTGATCGATCAACAGGGGCAGTTGCTGTCGGATATTGATGCCGAGGATGATGACCTCGCCCTGAGTACGCGTCAATTCAGCTATCGGCAGAAAATGGAAAAGGTCTACGAAGACCGCCTGGTAGAACTGCTACAACCGCTTACCGGGGTGGGCCGGCTGCGGGTACAGGTTTCCGCCGATGTGGACTTTTCCCGCTCCCAGGAGAGCGTTGAAAGCTGGAACCCCGATAAACAGGTGGTGCGCAGCGAACAGATCGACGAGCGCGGGGTGAGCGGCGCAGACGCCAGCGCCAGCGGTGTTCCAGGTGCCCTGAGTAACCAGCCGCAGCCCTTTGACGATGTTGAAAAGGACACTGCGGCGGCAGATGCAGCTGCAAAGGGCAGTCGCTCAGTAACGCGCAATTACGAAATTGAAAGAGTGCTCAATTACCGCAGTGACTCGGTGGGCAATATCCGCAAACTGTCCGTTGCCGTTGTGGTGGCGAACAAGCAAACCGTCAATGAAGACGACGAGCCGGTCAGCGTGCCGCTCACCAACCCTGAAATCCAGCGCCTGACGCTACTTGTTAAAGATGCCGTGGGTTTTGACGAGGCCCGCGGTGACCGGGTAACCGTAATTTCAGCCGATTTTAATGAAGAGGCGCCCTTTGTCTATGAGCCCAATGAGCCGGCTCTGTGGGAGCAGGCGTGGTTTGCTAACTTACTTCGGCAAATACTGACTGGACTAGCGGTGCTGTTTATTGTTCTTGTGGTGTTACGGCCCGCCATTCGCAGCCTGACCAACCGGCCTGTAGCACAGTCCTCGGGCACGGGAAGCACCAATGTTCTCTACGGCGATGTGTTACAGCGTCCTGTTGCCGCTCTCGGAGGCCCCAGCCAGGGTGGCGCAAGCAACTTTGAAGAACATATGGGGCAAGTAAAAACCGCGGTGGATGAAGATCCAAAGCGGGTAGCGCAGGTTATCAATCAGTGGGTGGCTGAAAAATGAGTGGTGCGATGGCAGTAGGTGAGGGGAGTAAGGCGGTGAGCAATATTACTGGTAGTGAAAAGGCGGCGCTTTTGCTTCTGATGCTGGGTGAGGATCATGCCAGCAAGGTACTTAAGCACGTCAAACCATCTATTGTTGAAACCATCGGCACGGCGATGGCCGGGGTTAGTAACGTCGATAATCAACGCGCCACAGCGGTATTAGCGGAGTTTAATTCAGCCTTGCAATCCCAGACTCCGTTGGGGATTGGTGTGCAGGGCTATGTTCGTAAACTGTTTACCAACACGTTGGGTGAGCAGCAGGGTGAAACGGTTGCAGATCGGGTGTTGGGTCAGGAAGAAAGTCAGGAAATTGACTCCCTGCGCTGGTTGGAACCCGAGATGATCGCACGGATGCTGAAAGACGAGCATCCGCAGATTATCGCTATTACTCTGGCTCACCTGGATCAGGAGCAAGCTGCAAAAGTTCTCAAATACTTCCCTGACCAGATTCAGGAAAGCATTGTGTTGCGGGTTGCGAAAATGAAGACGATTCCCCAGTCGGCAATGCGTCAGCTCGAGGCGGTACTGAAAAACAAACTGTCTATTTCGACACGCCTTAAAAGCCACAATATTGATGGAATTCAGGCAGCAGCGGGTATTATAAACGGCCTGGATTCCGAGGCGGAAAGCCGGATTCTGGAAACCGTTGCCAAGACAGATCTCGAACTGTCAGAGCGGATCAGCGATGAGATGTTTGTGTTTAGCAATCTCGCTTCGCTGCCGGATAAATCCATGCAACAGTTGCTGCGTGAAGTTTCCTCGGAGCTGCTGCCTGTGGCGCTTAAGGGCGCCGCCGAAAACGTGAAAGAAAAGATTCTCGGCAATATGTCCAAGCGTGCCCGTGAAATGTTGATTGAAGATATGGAAACCCGCGGGCCAATGAAGCTGAGTGATGTGGAATCCGCGCAGAAAGATATTCTGGCGATTGCCAGAAAACTGGCAGAGAGCGGGCAGATCGATCTGGGTCGCAGCGGAGAAGATTATGTTTAAGCTGCATTATTCCACTCAAAGCCCGCATCGTAACGGGGTTGCCGCCTGATGGTCGAGGGTTTTGCGCCACTGCAACACCGCCACCTGGAAGGGGCGGACGAATCCGCTTTTGAACCGTCAACAGCGGCGCCGGAAGCCGAACTCGGCGCTGGTATTCAGCGCTGGATGCCAACCGACTTGAGTGGCGGCAGGCCCGTTGCGGCAACGCAACGGGGGCAGTTTGTTCCAGCCCAATCCGGTGAGGTTGATGAAGATTTACCCCCGGACCTGGATGCACTTAAAGAACAGGCTTATCAGGAGGGGTTTGCTCAAGGGCTGGCTGACGCCGAGGCTCAATCCCAGCAGATCCTGGCCGACCAGTGCCAGCGTCTGCAAAATGCCATCGCCGCGCTGGGGCAGCCCCAGGCGGCCATTGATCAGCGACTTGAAGACGAGCTGGTGCAAATGACACTCTGCCTGGCTCAGCAGCTATTACGCCGGGAAGTTCGCCAAGACCCGCTATTGCTGAAAAATATGATTGAGCAGGCGATTAAGCGCCTGCCGGTGTTGACAGTGCCGGTACGGATTCATCTCAACCCCGAGGATACGGCGGTACTTCGCGAAGTCTGCCCTGAGGGCGAAAATACTGAGGATTGGCGGTTTATTGAGGATGCGGCGGTTAGCCCCGGCGGTTATCGCATTGAAAGCGGTGACGCCAGCCTGGATGATACTGTAGAGACACGCTTGGCGGGACTGGTAGAAAGGATGAACGATGTAGAGGCCGGGGGGTGATGATGGCGGGCAATGAGGCTTTGCTTAATAAATTTGTCCAGTACCGCCAGCGCTTGGCAAATACGAGTGAGTTGCCGGTTGTTGAAGGCCAGCTTAAACGTATTGTGGGAACCATGCTCGAAGCGGTGGGGTGTCGCGCACCGCTCGGCAGTTACTGCAAAGTCGAAACCGTTGATGGCAGTTGGCTGGAGACTGAAGTGGTTGGCTTTTCCACCGATAAAATTCTGCTAATGCCCACCGGAGAGCTTCGCGGTGTGACACCCAACGCCCGGGTTGTGCCGATCGTTAAAGGTTCTGATGCGCCGATGGGCGAAGCCTTGCTGGGCCGGGTTATCGATGCCACGGCGACGCCCCTGGACGGTCGCGGACCGTTGATCTGCGGTGAACGCCGCCCACTTACCGGGAAGGCGATTAACCCACTGTCGCGGCAGCCGATTCGAGAGCCGCTGGACACCGGCGTGCGATCTATTAACGCCCTGCTAACGGTAGGGCGCGGTCAGCGCCTGGGCCTCTTTGCGGGCAGTGGTGTCGGTAAAAGTGTCCTGCTGGGTATGATGACGCGGTTTACCGATGCCGATGTGGTTGTGGTCGGACTGATCGGCGAGCGGGGCAGAGAGGTAAAGGAGTTTATCGACGAGATTCTTGGTGAGGAGGGTATGCGCCGGGCAGTGGTGATTGCTACGCCGGCTGATCATCCTCCCTTGATGCGGCTGCGTGGCGCGATGCTGGCGACAACCGTGGCCGAGTATTTTCGCGATCAGGGCAAGCAGGTGTTGTTATTGATGGATTCCCTGACCCGCTTTGCCCAGGCACAGCGGGAAATTGCCCTCGCAACGGGTGAACCGCCTGCAACCAAAGGTTATCCGCCATCGGTTTTTGCACGCTTACCGGCACTGGTTGAGCGGGCAGGCAACGGCGAAGCCGGAGGGGGTTCGATCACCGCCTTTTACACCGTATTGGCTGAAGGGGACGACCAGAACGATCCTATTGTGGACTCCGCGCGGGCGATTCTCGACGGTCATATTGTATTGTCGCGAGCGCTGGCGGACTCCGGGGTGTACCCGGCGATCGATATCGAAAAATCGGTCAGCCGGGCAATGAACGATATTACCGATAAGGGGCATCAGAATGCGGCCCGTTATTTCAAGCAGATGTATTCCCTGTATCAGCAGAATCGCGACCTGATTACGATAGGGGCCTATCAGCGTGGCGCTGATGCGCGCCTTGATGAGGCGGTGTCGCGTTGGCCGGATATGCAGGCCTTTCTACAGCAGGCCTTTGATGAGTCAGAGAGTTTTGACGGTTCTCTGGATCACCTGAGTCAGCTTGTCACCGTAGAGCATGCGTAGAAGCACGGATACCGGATACTGCACTCCCGGGCCATAGTGTCACCATCGCGGGGAACTCTACAGCATGAAAAAATCCGAACGTATGAAAACCGTCCAAGCCATTGCCGATCGGGATGAACAAGCCCAGGCAACGGAATTGGCGCGGCTGCAGCAGCGGGTAGAGATGCAACAGGCCAAACTCGCAGAGCTGCGCCAGTACTACCGGGAATACGCTGAAGCAGCCCGCATAGACGCCAGTCGACAGGTGGACCTGACC
>JBFEVY010000346.1:0-3587 GCA_041546665.1 Spongiibacteraceae bacterium
CGTCGAGAAACTGGAAGAAACCCAGGCTGAAATCAAGAAAAAAGGCGGCGTGAGTTACGCGTATACCTGCGATGTTTCCGACCTGGAATCCTGTGACGCCCTGGTTGCCAAACTGCTTGAAAACCACGGCCACGTCGACGTGCTCGTCAACAATGCCGGCCGCTCCATCCGTCGCTCTCTGGAATTGACCTTCGACCGCTTCCACGACTTCGAGCGCACCATGCAGCTCAACTATTTCGGGGCCATCCGCCTGGTTATGGGCTTGGCACCCTCCATGCTGGAAAGACAAGCCGGTCACGTCATCAATATTTCCTCGATTGCGGTTATCGTTGGCACCTCTCCGCGCTTCTCCGCCTATGCTGCCTCCAAGGCGGCACTCGATGCCTTTTCCCGCAGCGCGGCGGCGGAGTTCTCCGATCGAAACATCGCGTTTACCACCATCAATATGCCCCTGGTACGCACGCCGATGATTGGCCCAACCTCAATCTACAATGCCGTACCGACCCTGTCGCCGGAAGAAGCGGCCGACATGATCTGCGACGCGATTGTCCGCCGACCAAAACGCATTGCCACAGGGCTGGGTATTACCATGCAGGTTCTGAATGCCGTGGTGCCCAAGGCAACAGAAATCATTATGAATACCGTGTTCCGCACCTTCCCCGATTCCGCCGCTGCCAAGGGTGAAGCGGAAGGCGAAGCCAAGCACGAACCCTCCAGTGAACAGGTTGCTCTGGCTGCGGTGCTCAAGGGGATACACGTTTAAGGGCGTCCTTAATACTAAATCGATCGCTGTCAGGGGTATTGCCTTAGCAATACCCCTTTTTTTGGTTCGTGGAAAGTGTTGGTGGACAGAGGGTGGCTGTTGTCGGTTGCCGTTGAGCGAAGCGCAACGTTGAGCGCAGTGTCTGGCTATATTGCGGTTACCGCCCTGCGCCGTTCACTGTAAAGCGTGGTGCCCTGCGAGCTCAACAGCAACTACCACCCGAATCAGCGATGAACCTTTTTGTCGCTCCTTCCCCCCTGTGCTAAGCAGTACCCAAGCCGCGTTTCAACTTTCCTCTTCTGCTGTCACAAGGTAAGCTTCACAAAAAAATTTGGAAGTGTGCCTCATGCTCAGTATGACCGGCCTGATTGGCGGCCTGTTACTTCTCACTGTATTGGCCCTGCGCGGCTGGAACCTGTTTATCGCCGCACCGCTGTGTGCCCTGCTTGTCGCCTTTAGCGGCAGTATTCCGGTGTTTCCGCACGCTGAAGGCCCCGCCTTCGTCACCACCTATATGGACGGCTTTGCGGGTTTTGTCGGAGCCTGGTTCCTGATGTTTCTGCTCGGCAGTCTGTTCGGCAAATTTATGGAAGACACCGGCTCTGCCGATGCGCTGGCGCGCTGGATTGTCGACAAAATCGGTATGCGCCACGCAGTCGCCGCGGTCGTGCTTGCCTGCGCAATCCTCACTTACGGTGGGGTGAGTGTATTTATTGTCGCCTTTTCGGTTTATCCGATGGCGCTCAGTCTGTTTAAAGATGCCGATTTACCCCGCCGGTTTATTCCTGCGGCCCTGGCCTTCGGATCAATCACCTTCACGATGACCAGTGCCGGGTCACCGGAAATTCAGAACTGGATTCCCATCAAGTACCTCGGCACCAGCCCCTATGCGGCCTGGCCCGTCAGTCTGGTGGTAGCAATCCTGATGGCCGGATTCGGGTTCTGGTGGCTGAAACTGATGATCGGCAAAGCGGTGGCCAACGGCGAATACTTTGAACACCGCGCCACCGACCCCGCCATTCCAGAGCGCGACTACCCTCACCCAATCACAGGGCTCGTTCCGCTCCTGGTGGTATTGCTGACCTCGTTTTTCTTCCATGAAAGCCTCGCACAATACGCCTTGATACTCGCACTCGGCGGCGGCTGTCTGGCCATTATGGCGATCAACTACCGGCATTTTCACAATATGCCCAAGGCGATTAACGAAGCCACCAGCGGCGCCCTGATCGCCATCGGCAACACCGCCGCCGTCGTTGGTTTTGGCACCATTGCCAAAGCCTCCCCCGCCTTTGCGGTGGCCGTTGACGCGATTACCGGCTTGCCCGGTAACGAATTAATCGGGGCTGCTGTCGGTGTCACGATGATTGCCGGCCTGACCGGCTCGGCGTCGGGTGGTCTTTCCATCGCTCTGCCTGTACTCGGGCCCCACTATATGGACCTGGGGGTTAACCCGGACAACCTCCACCGAATCTCGTCGATTGCCTCTGGCGCGCTGGATTCCCTGCCCCACAACGGCTATATCGTCACCACAGTGCGCGCCATTTGTGGTGAAACCCATAAAACCGCCTACTGGCCCATCGCGGCGTTAACCGTGGTGGTCCCCGTAATCGGCCTGATTGTCGCCATTATCCTGATGAACGCGCTGTGAGCATCCTCGTCGGTCATACCGCTCACCCCGGTGACACCGCGCCAGCCACACCGCTAAGAAAACGGCCAGCCCTTCATTTTTTGCTGCTGGGTTTAATACTGTTTACCGGCGACCAATACCTGCAGTGGCGCGCCTCTTATCAGGTGGACGCCCCCGACCCCAAAACCCTGAATATTCTGTTTCAGGATTGGCAGAAACAAACCGGGCGCTTTCCCAGCCCCGAACAACAAGCACAGATCACCCAAGCAGAGATCGATAGCACGCTTCTGTTTAATGAAGCGCTGCGGCGCAAGCTCTATCAGGATGACTCTGTGGTGTATCAACGCCTGCTCAGAGACGCGGCATTTCTCGGTATCGGTGGCAGTGAAAGAGAGCAACTGCAAACCGCTGTAGAACTCGATCTTCACAAAGGCGACGAAGTCATACGCCGCCGGCTGATACAGCGCATGGAATCGATTGGCCGCCATGTAACCGATAAAACGGAGCCCAGTGCCGACATCCTGCAGGCACGTTACGATCAACAGCTTGAGCGCTGGAAACAAGCCCCGAGACTACAAATTAACCAGGTGTTTTTTAGCTCGGACCAACCCGCCGCGCAACAACGGGCAGAGGCCGCGCTCGCTCAAGTAAATTTGCAGCAGCTGGATCTGTCTCAAGCGATTGCACTTGGCGATGCCTTTCTCATGGGCAACCGCCTCCCCCTGCAAGACAGCAACGCCCTGAGCAGAACCTTCGGCGAACATTTCACCGAAGCGCTACTGGAGCAATACAGCCAGCGACAAGGCGTACCAACACCTGCCTGGCTTGGCCCAATCGCATCCAGCTTTGGTGTCCACCTGGTTCAGGTCACGCGCTTTGAGCCGACGTATTACCGCAGCCTGCAGGAGGTCACGCCCTTACTTCGCGACGAATATTTCCGCGATCAGGAAACCATCGCATTACAGCGTTTTCTCTCCGATCTGCGTGACAAATACGAGATTACCCCCCGATGAGACTCCACGCTGGCTACGCCAGGATGTCATTTGCATCACTTGCGGTCATATTCTTGCTGTCATTTACTCACAGTGCCGCAGCTCACAAGCTAGCGCCCTCACTGCTCGAGATCAGTGAAATCGCCCCCGACATTTTCAATGTTTTGTGGCGCACGCCCCGCAATGCGGCAGTGACTCCGGAGCC
>JBFEVY010000052.1:0-14281 GCA_041546665.1 Spongiibacteraceae bacterium
CATTGTTCATTTTCCAATAATTGAAGTACTTGCTCCGCCGCAGCCTGTTCGGCAAGGCGACGACTGCGTGCACTGGCTGTAAGCGGTGATTTGAGAGGCGCCACTTTGCAGGAAACGGTAAAAACCTGCTGATGCTCCAGACCCTGTGCCTTCATCAGGGAATATTCCGGCAGCCCCAAGCCTTGAGACTGCATCAACTCCTGTAAACGGGTCTTGGGGTCTTTGTGATTAGCCTTTGGATTAAGCGTCTCAAGCCGGCTGGCGTACCACGCCAACACCCGCTCACGACAACGGTCAAAATTACTGTCGAGATAGATCGCGCCGATAACCGCTTCCACCGCGTCGGCAAGAATGGATTCGCGGCGGTGTCCGCCGGAATTGCGTTCGCCAGTGCCAAGAATCAGGTTTGCCCCAAACTCCATTTCACCGGCTAGCTCAGCCAAGGTACGTCCTTTCACCAGCTCCGCGCGGAGCCGGCTGAGGTCGCCCTCTTTCAGGCCCTCGTACTTTCGGAAAAGTTGCTCGGCGATAATAAGGTTGAGCAAGCTGTCACCCAAAAACTCCAGCCGCTCGTTATTACTCTCGCCATAACTGCGGTGAGTGAGCGCTGTTTTCAATAAAGTTTCATCATCAAATTCATAGCCAATTCGACGACAAAACTCCTGGTAGGCTTCGCTCATCAAGGTCTGGCAATCACGTACTTGGCGTCTTCAAACTTTACAACCGCGTCCACGTTAAACATCAACGGCACCCGCTTTTCATATGAGGCATCGATGACAACACCTTCATCCTGGTTGCTGATTTTCAGGTCGCGTACTGAAAGAACTTCAATACGGTTAGTCACGAAGTGCCGGGAAATAATCTGGCGAACCTGCGCGGGTGACGTTGCGGTACCAGATTGTTCCTTAACAATTCCGTCAAGAACACGAGTGAGCGACCAGTTATCGAGGTAAACCGGCGCCAGACGCACTGTCGCGGTACCCAAAGTGCCAACCACCAGTAACACAACAAGTATACCGAGCATACTCATGCCTTTTTGACTACGCATTGTTCTGCTCCCGTTTGTTGATAATGTGGAAATCATGACATCTCACCCCGAAAATACGACTATTGGATTTGACCGACTCGACTAAAACTCGGCATTTCAGAAAAACTACGCCAATGCATCCAGATTGCAAATGCCTTGCCGACAACATTTTTCTCCGGGACCTGCCCCCAGACACGACTGTCGCTGCTATTGTCGCGGTTATCGCCCATCATGAAGTAATGCCCTGGCTTGACCGTCACTTCAAAATCACCGCGATAAATACGCTTGTCGTGATGAATTAAGTGTTCAGTCCCACCAAGCTTTTCCTGGATCACTTCGGTTATCGGTTGCAACGGCGGGATTTCCGCAACCAGAGACTGAGGAACAATTTCACCGTTCACATAAAGCTGTTTACCAACATAGCGAATGGTATCGCCGGGCAATCCGATCACCCGTTTGATGAAATAGCGGGTGTCATTTGGCGGAAAAAACACCATCACATCGCCACGCTGCGGCTCCCCTACCTCAAGGATTTTGGTTCCCACAACCGGCAGGCGCAATCCGTAATCAAACTTGTTCACAAGAATATAGTCGCCGACCTCAAGGCTCGGCACCATCGATGCAGAAGGTATTTGAAAGGGCTCGACCACAAAGGAGCGCAGCACCAACACCACCAACAAAACCGGAAAGAAAGACCGCGCATTCTCAGCGATAGGCAGTTTTCCACCAAATTCGCTGCGCAGGGCGTCCTGCTCCTGTTTCACAAAGTAAGTGATATATACCGCCACGTTCCCAGCGTTAACAAAGGCTTCCCGGGCACGCTGAAACACAAACCTGTCGAGGCCGGCAATCAGCCCCGCCAGTACGGTTAACACTACCAGGGCTAACGCGAAATCACCGTCTTTTATCAATACAACGCTGGCGATCCAGACCAACCAGGAAAACGCGACTAGGCGAAAGCTCCACTCCAACCAATTCGGGTAGGCCTGGCGTCTCAGGCTGTCTGCGTCAGTAGCGGTTTTTTTCTCGGCACACCACTGAAGAGCGGTTTGCATCTGCTTGCGCCCTTTTACTTCTTGCAGCAACCATACGGCCAACGAAACCAGCGCTACCGCAAATAAAATCAGGTTCACCATCCGCTTATCATTCCTTTACGAATCAACTTTAAGTACGGCAAGAAACGCGGACTGCGGTATCTCAACATTACCGACCTGTTTCATGCGCTTTTTCCCTGCTTTTTGTTTTTCCAGCAGTTTACGTTTTCGGCTGACGTCCCCGCCGTAACACTTGGCTGTCACGTTCTTACGCAGGGCCTTCACTGTTTGACGCGCAATAACGTGACCGCCAATCGCAGCCTGGATCGCCACATCAAACATTTGTCTGGGAATTAATTCCCGCATTTTATCAACAAGAGCGCGACCGCGACCTTGCGCAAAGTCGCGGTGTACGATAATCGCCAGCGCATCCACTCGGTCACCGTTGATCAGCACGTCCAGCTTGACCAGGTTCGCGGCTTCAAAGCGGTCGAAACTGTAGTCCAGTGAGGCAAAGCCGCGGCTCACCGATTTCAGGCGGTCGAAGAAATCCAGCACAACCTCACTCATCGGGATATCCCAGCTCAGCGAAACCTGCTGTCCAAGAAACTGCATATCACGTTGTACGCCACGTTTTTCTGCGCACAGGGTCATGACATTGCCCAGGTGTTCCTGCGGTACCAGAATATTAACCCGCGCGATCGGTTCGCGAGTCTCTTCAATTTCACCCGGATCAGGCATCGCAGAGGGGTTGTCGACCATTATGACTTCGCCGTTCTTTTTGACGATCTGGTAGATTACCGTCGGTGCTGTGGTAATCAGGTCGATATCGTATTCGCGCTCAAGGCGCTCCTGGATAATCTCCATATGGAGGGTACCGAGGAAGCCACAGCGGAAGCCAAAGCCCAATGCGTCTGACACTTCCGGCTCGTAGAAGAGCGAGGCGTCATTCAGGGTCAATTTGCTCAGCGCATCGCGAAAGTCTTCATAATCTTCCGTCGACACGGTGAACATGCCCGCATAGACCTGTGGTTTGACCTTCTGGAAACCGGGCAGTGCGGGAATATCGGGAGTTGAAGCGTGGGTAAAGGTGTCACCGACCGGCGCCCCGTGAATATCCTTGATACCGGCAATGACAAAACCCACTTCACCGGCTTTGAGCACGCCGGTGTTGTTTTGCTTGGGAGTAAAAGTCCCTACCGCATCGACGACTTGGGGTTTGCCGATACTTTTACTGATAATTTTGTCGCCGCGCTTCAGAATCCCATTCTTTACCCGCACCAGTGACACCACCCCCTGGTAATTGTCAAACCAGGAATCAATGATCAGGGCTTGGAGTGGCGCCTCCACCTCACCTTCCGGCGGTGGAATCTTTGCAACGAGATGCTCCAGCGCCTCGTGGATTCCCATACCTGATTTCGCGCTAACTGCAACGGCCTCACTGGCGTCAACACCAATGATTTCTTCAATTTCGGTCTTTACCCGCTCAGGGTCTGCTTGCGGCAGGTCCATCTTGTTGAGAATTGGCAGTACCTCAAGCCCCTGCTCAATGGCGGTGTAGCAGTTAGCGACCGACTGAGCCTCTACGCCCTGGGCCGCATCAACAACCAACAGTGCGCCTTCGCAGGCCGCCAGTGACCGGGATACTTCGTAAGAGAAGTCGACGTGCCCTGGGGTATCGATAAAATTGAGCTGGTAGGTCTTACCGTCGTCGGCGGTGTAGTTCAGCGTAACGCTCTGGGCTTTGATGGTGATGCCCCGCTCGCGTTCGATGTCCATGCTGTCCAGCACCTGTTCGGCCATCTCCCGCTCTGAGAGTCCGCCACAGGTTTGAATAAAGCGATCCGCCAACGTCGACTTGCCGTGGTCAATATGGGCAATAATGGAAAAGTTTCTAATCAGATCAAGGTTGGACACGGTTTTCGAAACACCTAAAGGGGAAATTGCAGGTTCGCGATTGTATCGTAAAGACTTAGTGTTTCGCTATGGATTCACGGCAGAACGCTGCAAAATCAACGTCTTAACCTGCCTTCTGGGGAGCCCTGCCCGCCCTTAGGGGTCGACCGCCGGGGAAAACAGCCTGACGGGCTGCTCAACATTGCCTTCGCTAAGCAGTAGGCGGGCCTGGTAGCGACGATTATTACGGATCATATACGCGTGCACCCGCACACCCAGCAGCCCGACGCCAAAGCCCAGCAGTGCACCTACGGCCGCCGCGGCATCGCCGCCGCCCCAACTGCCGGCCAGCAACATCCCGCCTATCATGGCCAATAGCGGCAACAGGTAAACCACCGCAGAACCACTCAGCAGGGCCGCTTCTGGCACTCCCAGCTGCACGTTGTCACCAATGTTGAACCGTTCCGGCGAAAGATCGCCCAGGGGCACCCGCAACTGATTACGACGCCCATCGGCAATTTTGTTCATCAAGCCCTGGCCACAACCTTTCTGGGCGGCGCAACTGCTGCAGGTGCTGCGCTGTACGGTTTCGACCCACAACGCTTCAGCTTCAATCGCAACTATTTTTCCGGTTTCACTGATCATTACTCATCCCAGCTAATGGAACGGGCCACTTCTCTGGCCGTCACCATCGGCACTTCTCCAACCACCGTGACCAGGCTATTTTGACTCGGGAAGGCCACACTGTAGCTAACCGACGCCCCCCTCCTCATGCTGGTATCCACTTTTGGCTGCTCCTCAGTAAGCGGCTCGACAAAAACCGACAGTACCGCCAAACCGTCAGTATAACTGCGGCTATTGGCATCGGCTACGGCCAGTTCCACCGGCTCGAAGCCGGTGGGAATCAGTGTCGGTTTCCACGGCAACGGATTTGCCGAGGCAGAAACCGAGGAATGGGGAGTGAGGGTATGGGTGTGAGAGAGAGCAGGATCATTATCGGAGGTCTGTGCGGCCGGCGCGCCCAATTCCAGCATCACATACTGAAAACGCTCAATGGTCCGGCCCTGCTGATTAAGAATATCGCTGCGCAACAGCAATCCCGATTCTGTATCCAACGCAAGCCGGTAACCGTAGCGGTAAACGTCTTTGGGACGGACCAAAACCTGCATCACCGGCCGCCCCGCTTGCCGGTGTGCGCCTTCAAATTCAATACTGTAGTAACGCCGCAAACCTTCGTTTCCGGCATTGTGGGCCAACATTTCAACCAATTTCGCGCCGCGGTGAACACAGTTGAGCGCATGCCCCTGGCGCTGGGTCTCGTCGGCTTGGCCCTCGAGTGCTTCAAGACGCTCGAACTCCATGCCCTGACGGACGACATGACTTACTTTGAAACTATTGAGTTGCTCACCCACTTGAAAGGTGACGATACCATGGTAGTTAAGTTCTCGGTGGCTACGCCCCATGCGACTTAGCCAATCCGCTGGTTCCAGCGCCTGGTCTGCCCAGGCAGCGGAGCCGACAACACTACATAAAACCAGTGTGGCGGCGAGGGCCCGCATTATTCTGTCTCCTGGTTGACCACCCTTGCGTAGGAAATGATGCCCTGACCGTTATTGAGTGCAGCATTATCGGTATGCTTGCGCAGCAAGGCCTCGAAACGCTCACGCGCCTGTTGCGCTGCCAAGGGGTCGGCCTCGGGCGCCGGTACCACCGAGTATTGCCGCTCAGGAATCGCCTGCGCCTGAGCGCTAACCGGAATACCGCCACGGGTCGCTGTACTCATTTGCGCGGGATACACCCTGCCGCTGTCAGCTAAGTAGCTTCCACTGTCGCCACCAACGACATTGCCGAGGTTGGCACCAAAAACAACAACAGCCGCGACGCCCGCCGCGACGGCAAGCCCGGCCAGGGTCTGGCGAAAACCGCCGCGGTGAACCTCCTGCTGTTCACCATCAAGGGCCAATTGTACACGACTGGAAATATCCAGATCTGCGAAGGGCAAACCTTCCTCACGAATGACAGCACGCATTCGATGCATCGACGCCCACTGTTCACGCTGCGCAGCATCGGCATTGGCCAATAACCGCCGCAACTCCAGCTCACTCGCCTCACCGTCCATCAAAGCTGACAGTGATTCTCTGACGCTATCATTCATATTTCGACCTCTTCGCCACCCATTTGGGCTTTTACCCGTGTATCCACCGCTTCCCGGGCGCGGAATATCCGCGACCGCACCGTTCCGACCGGGCAATCCATTACCTCGGCAATATCTTCATAGCTGAGACCGTCAAACTCGCGCAACGTTAGCGCTGCACGTAAATCCTCGGGTAACTCCCTGATCGCCTTTTGCACAACCTGCTGCAACTCTTCACCAAACAGGTGACTTTCAGGCGACTCGATATCTTTCAGGGCTGAAGGCCCTTCGAAATACTCCGCATCAGCCACATCCACATCGACGCCTGGCGGACGACGACTTCGCGCCACCAGATAATTTTTCGCGGTGTTGATTGAGATCCGGTACAACCAGGTGTAAAACGCGCTGTCGCCTCGAAACTTGGGTAGCGCCCGGTATGCCTTTACAAACGCTTCCTGAGCGACGTCCTGAATTTCGTCTGTATCTTTGATATACCGCGAAATCAGGCCAAAAATCTTGTGCTGGTATTTCAAAACCAGTAAGTCAAAGGCGCGTCGATCCCCCTTCTTTGCTCGCTCAACCAACTGCTTGTCTGTCTGCTCCGGCTGGCTCATACGTCCCCTCGAACTCCGAATTCGGGGTCTTCTAGCCACTTTGCAGTGTTTCTGAGCAAATAGACCCGCGCAGGTATCAGAAGTTCTCTCATTCGCTCCCTTAACATCAAAAATAATTACCTTCTAAAGCAGAATATTGGTCTGCATTACTCTGGGCAGTATACTCTGCGCCTTAAATGTTCGCGCTTATTTATTGGCCATTCGTAAATAATGCGAATTCAGCCCGAACAGTAAATGATATCGCCGCGTTACACCCCGGAGCAAATACCCAAATGAATCACTACCATCTACACGACGTTCTGGTCATCGGCAGCGGCGCTGCCGGGCTCAGTCTCGCCCTGAGGCTCGCCGACAAGGCCAAGATCGCGGTTATTTGCAAGGGCGAACTCAGCGAAGGTGCAACCCACTGGGCCCAGGGCGGTATTGCCGCGGTGCTCCATAGTAAAGACAGTGTTGACTCCCATGTCGCCGACACCCTGGATGCTGGCGCGGGCCTCTGTCACGAAGACGCAGTGCGCTTCACCGTGGAACACAGTAGTGAAACCATCGACTGGCTCTTGTCTCAGGGCGTGCAATTTACCCATTTCGACAAGGACGCTGGAGAACTTCATCTCACCCGCGAAGGCGGCCACAGCCATCGCCGGATCATTCACGCTGCCGACGCGACAGGCCGCGCGGTATCCAGCGCGCTTATCCGCCAGGCCAAAGCGCACACTAATATCGAGCTCTTCAATCGCCATGTCGCCGTCGACCTGGTACGCCGCGACAAACGCTGCCACGGCGCCTATGTGCTCAACAGAGACAGCGGCCACGTCAGTTTGTTCCACGCCAAAGCGGTCGTGGTCGCAACTGGTGGAGCAAACAAAGCGTATCTTTATACCAGCAACCCGGACGGCGCCTCCGGCGAAGGCATTGCCATTGCCTGGCGCGCGGGCTGCCGTGTTGCCAATATGGAGTTCAACCAGTTTCACCCAACCTGTTTGTATCACCCAAAGGCCAAATCCTTTCTGATCACCGAAGCCATTCGCGGTGAAGGTGGCAAGCTGCTGCTTCCCAATGGCGAGCGATTTATGCACCGCTACGACGAGCGCGAAGAACTTGCCCCCCGGGACATTGTCGCCCGCGCGATTGACCACGAAATGAAACGCCTTGGTAGTGACTGTGTCTATCTGGACATCAGCCACAAATCGCCAGAATTCTTGCTAGAGCATTTCCCGACGATCCGCGCACGCTGCCTGGAGCTCGGTATCGATATCAGTCGCGAGCCCATTCCCGTCGTGCCCGCCGCCCACTACACCTGCGGTGGAATCATTGTGGATCAACACGGCCGTACAGACCTGGAAGGGCTCTATGCTATTGGCGAGTGTTCGTTTACCGGACTGCACGGCGCCAACCGCCTGGCCAGCAACTCTCTGCTGGAGTGCCTGGTGTATGGGGCCTCGGCTGCCCGTGACATCGGTGACCGCCTCGACCAACTTCCAGAGCCGGAAATTGCCCCGCCCTGGGACGAATCACAGGTCACCGACTCCGACGAAGATGTAGTGATCTCCCACAACTGGGACGAGCTGCGCCGTTTCATGTGGGATTACGTCGGCATTGTCCGCACCAACAAGCGGCTTCAGCGCGCACTCAATCGCGCTGCCCTTTTGCAGCAAGAAATCGCGGAATACTACTCCAACTATAAAGTGGGCAATGACCTGCTGGAACTTCGCAATCTGGCAATGGTAGCCGAGCTGATTATCCGCTCAGCGCAACAGCGCAAGGAAAGTCGCGGCCTGCATTTCACCCTGGACTACCCAGATCTACAAGATGAAATTCATGACACCATTTTGATTCCTGATAACTATTTCAAGAACAGATAGTTAAGCTAAAAACCTGAAGTAGTATTTGAAGAAGAAAATTCGGCGTGAGTGGCGATAGCCCGTAGTTGCCGCCACTCACGATGCGCTAACTGATCACGCCAGACAGGATAATCAAACCTCCTGCCCTTGTAATCCACCAACCGCAGCACAACGACAAAAGGCAGCACCGCCGCGCCGTGCCATTCCCAGTTTACCCAACGACCACCAACACCGCGCAGTTTCCAATCCGGCGTATTGAATTGCAGCGCGACTATCCTTCGGTCAGGTTTTCCCCGCTCACGCGTCAGCATGACAACAGGCAGCCCCGACATCACAATCCAAAGAAGTCCGGTTATCTGCCCATCGAGCGGTAATGCGTCGATCCAGAATACCGCTACCAGAACGGCAGCGGCGCAGAGGCTCAGTTGATAAGCCCTAGCCAGGCGGGAGGGTTTAAGCTCAGCGCGGAGCGCGACTGAAGGCATTGATTTGACTAACGATTAGCGCCAGCTCCGGGTCCTCCGGGGCGCCCTTACCCAAAAACCACTGAAACAACTCAGTGTCTTCACATTCCAGCAGACTAATAAAGCGCTGCTGATCCGCGTCATCCAATTCTCGAAAGCGCTGCTCGAAAAACGGCACCATTACCAGATCCAGCTCCAACATACCCCGGCGGCAAGCCCAGTAAATTCGCTTGATATCGCTTTCTGAAAGCATTATTTTCCACTGCCCTTAATCACATATGTTTAGTCACGTATTTTAGATCGTCGGGCGATCATGTCTAACCAGTATTAAGCTGGTGTGGCAAACTGGCAGCGCTATCCGCGCCGCTGCGCCCGCAACGAGGGATGAGAGTATACCGGCAATGCCCGAATATCTCACCGCGTTTTCAAGCAACGAAGTAAAGCCTGTAATGGCAAGGTACGATTTTCAGCATGGATCAGTTCCTAAACAGCATAAAACAGCAATTCCCCACCAGTCAGGTCGACAACCTTGGCTTTTGGCAAAGCGGCGCAGAAACTGGCAGCGTCGCGAGCGCCCTTTCTATCACCCCACTCAGCCAATACACTCTGCTCAGTGTTGTTGGCCCCGATGGTCATAAATTCCTGCAGGGACAAACCACCTGTGACTGGAACAAGATTACGTCCAGCCAGGCCAGCCTGGGCAGTTATTGCAATATTAAGGGGCGGGTTGTAAGCAGTTTTCTCGGCTTTGTGACCGCCGAGGAACATGTTCAATTACGTTTGCGCAGCGATATTCTCGACAGCAGCCGGGAAACACTGAGCAAATACATTGTATTTTCAAAAGCGAAGCTCCACGCCAACCACGATCAGCTCATCGGGCTGGGAGTGTTTGGCGCCGACGCACGGCAAGCCCTGATGCAATTCAGCGACACCCTGCCTGAAAGCCTTTGGCAGAGCGTGACACGTAACGATATGACCTTTATTCAGGCCGATGATAAGGGGCAGCGCTTCGAGTGCTGGGTGACTGAGCCCCATGCACTAGCAATCTGGGATGCGCTGTCGAAAACCGCCACCGTAGCTGACAGTAGCAAGTGGGAGCAGGACAATATTGACGCGGGTATCGCGGAAGTCTGCACCGCCACTCAGGATGTTTTCCTTCCGCAAATGTTAAATTACCAGCGCGTTGGCGCGGTGAGCTTCACCAAAGGCTGCTATACCGGGCAGGAAATTGTTGCCCGCATGGAATATCGCGGAAAATTGAAACGTCGAATGTACCGCGCCAGCTTAAGCGGCGTAGCGCCGGCTCCGGGCGCCGACCTCTTCCAGGGCGACGGCAGCCAGAGCATTGGCAATGTGGTTTCTGCCGTGGCTACCGACACGGGCTGCACGTTACTCGCGGTGCTTACCGAAGACGCCGTCGCAGCGGGTGATATTCAACTGGCAGAGAGTGTCAGTACACTGAAGATTGAAACACTGCCCTACGCCGTGGGGGAATGAGGTAACTGCCAGTTAATGGGCAACTGACCACGCTCCTGTAAAAACTGATTCGCCTGAGAAAAGTGCCGGCAGCCAAAAAAACCGCGGTATGCTGAAAGCGGCGAGGGATGTGGCGCTTTCAGCACCAGGTGCCGCGATGTATCGATTGCCGCCCCCTTCTTTTGCGCGTGAGATCCCCACAACAAAAACACCAGGCCCTCGCGCTGGGCATTCAGCGCCGCCACAACTGCGTCGGTAAACAGCTCCCAACCTTTACCTTGATGGGCACCAGCCTGACCTTGCTCAACCGTTAACACCGCATTTAACAGCAACACCCCCTGCTCCGCCCAGGACTGCAAATAACCATGCTCCGGGGGCTCCACACCGAGGTCACTGGCCAGCTCTTGATAGATATTGACCAGCGAGGGCGGGGGTTTTACTCCGGGTTGCACAGAAAAACACAAACCGTGCGCCTGGCCCGGCCCGTGGTAGGGGTCTTGCCCCAAAACGACGACTTTAACTTTCTCAAACGGCGTAGCGTTTAGCGCTGCGAACCAGTTGCTCGGGCGAGGAAAAATAACGGCACCGTCCTGACGCCGCTGTTCAAGGAAAACCCGTAGGCTCCGCATATAGTCTTTATCAAACTCCGGCTGGAGAATATTCAGCCAGGAATCGTGCAATTGAATTTTGCGCGCCATGATTTACGCATTGCCCTTCGCGGATTCAAAGGCGCAAGGGTAACAGATTACACACCCACGAGTCGTTCCTGAATCAGGCCATTTCAGGCCTGATTCGCATGTCGTTTGGCATGCCGGCGGGCATTACGGGTGACGAATGGGCGCAGCAGTAGGTCGTAACTCGCTGGAAAAAGGCGCTGCACAATATCCAGAAATTTCGCATCTGCGCCAATCAGCAAGCGCCGCTGACGCTTGGCCATCGCACGCAATATTTGACTTGCGGCTTGATCTGCCGTTGTTCTTGCAACCGACTCAAACTGCGCGGCGGTCTGCGCGGTGTCGGTTTCCTCGCCAACCATGGAATGATGGTGGCGTCCATTTTTCACAATATTGGTACGAATGCCACCAGGATGAACCGTCAGCACATGGACTGCAGAGTCGTGCAGATCCTGGCGCAGCGACTCCGAATAGCCGCGCACGGCAAACTTCGCGGCGTTGTACGCCGACTGGGAAGGTACCGACATCAGACCAAACAAGCTCGATAAATTCACGATCCACGCTGACTCGCGCTGACTGAGGTAAGGCAAAAACGCCTCGCAGCCATTGATAACACCCCAGTAGTTGATATCAAACAACCAGCGCATATCGGCCCGGCTTTGTCGCGCCGCGTGACTGCTGAGCGAAACACCGGCATTGTTGATGACACCGTCAACCGCTCCGAAATGGGCGTTGATCGCCGACGCCCACTCTTTCATCGCCTGCTCATCCGCCACATCCAATACGGTTAGAAGTAACTGCTGCTCGGCACCGTATTCCCGCAGGGCCTGCAGCCCCGATTCATCTACATCCGAGGCCGCAACCTTCGCGCCCTGGGCCAACAGTTGCCGCGCCAACGCCAAGCCTATACCCGACGCCGCGCCGGTGATTGCTATGGTTTTATTATTAAAATCACTCATTGAAAATCCTTTATTAATTCGCAGTTCACTGACAATCTCGAAACGCCGTAGTGTTACTGCGCTATCGCAACCTCGGTTTCGTCCACCAACGGCGCTTCCCGCGCGGGATTCGCCGCAAGTAGATAATAGTCGGCGAGTCGAAAATGCCGCGTCGTCAGCCGGTAGCGCCAGGAGAAACTCGGCCATAAGGTGGTGTTACGTCCATCTGGCGCCAGATACCAACTATTACAACCGGATGTCCAGGTGGTACCCCGCATCATGCGCTGAACTTTGGCATTAAATTCTGCCTGAACGTCGGGGCGCATTTCCAAAGACTGCCCCGGGCTGGCGCGCAGCTTTTTGAGGTATTGCAGAATGTAGCGAATCTGCGATTCGATATAGAAAATCACCGAGGTATTTCCCGGCCCCGTGTTAGGCCCCATCATATACAGCATATTGGGATAACCGGAGATGCTGATGCCCTTATAGGCTTCGACACCGTTTGCCCAATCCTTCGCCAGGGTTCTCCCTTCCAGGCCGGTGACCGGCATCGGCGCGCCGGCGACTGGCACTTTAAATCCTGTTGCGAGGACAATGGTATCCACTTCGTGACGCTTGCCATCCGCCGTCACTATCGCGTTTTCTTCTATGCGGCAAATTCCATCGCTGATCACCTCGACATTGTCTTGAATCAGCGCGGGGTAGTATTCATCCGAAAGCAGAACCCGCTTGCAGCCCATAGAATATTTCGGTGTGAGTTTTTCCCTGAGCACCGGATCCGTCACCACCGAGTTGATAAACCGGCGGCCCTGGCGCTCCCCCAGGCGGGTTAAAAAGCTGTCCCACATAAACGCGGGCACCACAGCTTCCATAGTCAAATATTGCAGCGCCCGCACGGCGCTCTGCAAAAACGGGAGTCGCCGGAACCAGGTGTGCTCGGACTTTTTCAGCGGCCGATCAAACTTCGGCATAACCCAGGGGGGCGTGCGTTGAAATACGTTTAATTGGCTGACTTCGGGCTGGATTGACGGAATGATCTGGATTGCACTCGCACCCGTGCCAATTACCGCCACGCGACGGCCGGCGACAGAGTAGTCGGTATCCCATTCGGCACTGTGCATGACCTTGCCAGAGAAACGTTCGAGGCCTGGAATATCCGGATATTGCGGTATATTCAATGCTCCGATCGCAACCACAACGGCGCGAGCACACACTTTTTCACCATTGGAAAATTCCAGGGTCCAGGCACCGCGAGACGCATCAAAACCCATCGCCTCCACACGCATGCCAAATCTGATTTTTTGGGCCAGCCCATGCCGATCACTGCAATTGCGAATATAGTTGTGAATATCCGACCAGCCGCTAAATTTTCGGCTCCACTCTGGATTTTTCTCAAAGGAATACGAATATAAATGCGACGGCACATCGCAAGCTGCGCCCGGATAGCGGTTGTCTCGCCAAACACCACCGACATCGTCGGCCTGTTCAAAAATGGCGAAATCATCCCGCCCCTGGTCCAGCAGACCAATACCCAGTCCGACACCAGCAAAGCCGGCGCCAATTATCGCGACTTCTAGTTTTTCTGCGGCGTTATCACGCTGTAAATTATTATCGTTCATCTATCACTACCTACGTACGGTTTGCATACCAAAAATCGTGTAACACCTGCGCGGTTAACGCGGGCTCCTCTAGCATGGGGAGATGTCCTACTCCCGGCATTACCATGACGTGGGCATGCTCGATTTGTTCGCGGAAACTGTCTGCACAACTGGCATCCAATACCTGATCACTATCTCCCCACAACACCAGTGTTGGGGCTTTGATGTTGCCGAGACCTTGCCAGGTTGGCAGCAGCGAGGTCACCATTTGGGTAAACAGAAAGTCATTCACCGGCTTGCGGTGACTCATTTCCCGCGCCATCACAAAAGCCAGTGCCATGCCCATTAGGCGGTGCCGCCGGTGCAACGCAATGCTGAAAACCCTGCCGGTATCCCGCGGGATTGCCGGAGCCAAATAGTTCACTCCGGCTGCCAAGCCACTTTCCAGCAAACTCATATGTTTGCCAGGAGCACCCGCGGCGTTCATCAAACCAAGCGCTGCCACCCGCTCGGGATGACGGGCGGCCAACTGCGCGGCAATAGCGCCCCCCATCGAGCTGCCCACCACAAAGGCAGAGTCCACCC
>JBFEVY010000297.1:0-4464 GCA_041546665.1 Spongiibacteraceae bacterium
AAGGAGGCGGTCCAGGCAATCAGCACCAGGCCAATCAGCGCTTCAAGGCCGCAGAGAAAACGCAGATCACCCACTGGCACAATATCGCCAAAGCCAAGGGAAGTATAAACCGTGAACGAGAAGTACGCGCAGTCCATTAAACTGCCATCAAAATTGCCGTAAAGGCCACCGAAACTCTCAGAGTAGTGGCTGAAGTAGTACACCGCGGCAAACACCCACACCTCCGCCGCATGCGCGAACAACACCCCTACCAGCGCGATGAAGACCCGGTGCCGAGGTGTGTTCAGTTTTGGAATATGCTGGGAAATGAACAGCAGGGTTTCATGGTGAATCAAGGTCGTAATAAGAATGACCAAGCAGTTAACGGTGTAGATTAGAATCAAATTATTGCCCCGAATAAAATCCGGCGATCAGGCTCTATGCCTCGCCTGCCTTTGTTACCCGCATTGTAGCTGAAAATTGCTCTCCAGCAGGCAACAGGATTTCATCAGCAAAGGCGGCGCCGCGTTCCACGCAGACAAACTCACGAAAATGGGGCCCGACATCGCTCATCCGCGCCGCCTGCGTCGAGCCGGGATTCCAGACAATAAGCGTATCGCAGTTTTCGCCGCACACTCTCAGGGTATTCCGCCCGGTGCCGAGCTCCTGGCTACCGCCCAGCCCCTCAAAAACACGATCGACTTCACCGTCAAAATAGATCGGCGTTTCCTGCTGGAAAGCGGCCAAGCCACGGCAATTGTCCAAAAACATCCGCCCCTGCGGCCCGGCCACCTCGGCATGCTCAAGGGAGGAGACCGCAAAATAGCTGTGAAACGCAAAACTCAGGGGCAGCTCTGCCGTCGAACGATTTTCCAGGGAAAGCGTCATCATCAGATGCGCCCCCAATACCATCTCGAGGCTGGCAGCAAATGCCCAGGGAAACTCAGCCTGATCCGCCTCGACACTGGTCACGGAAAATAGCAGTCTGGCGGCGCCCGAGGGTAAGACTTCGGCAGTAGACAATTGCCAGGACCGGTTTCGTAAAAAGCCGTGTTTTGGCAGGTCTTCGTCGCGACGATTCACTCCAAACCAAGGCGCGCAGATGGGAACCCCGCCGCGAATCGCCTTTCCTGCGGCAAATGTCTCCAGCGGACTCAGCCACAACCAGTCCCGGTCTCCCTCGGGCAGAAACGATAATAGTTGTCCGCCCTGCAATGCCACCTTTGCGCGACACAACGGCGTTTCCACCGCCACGATTGGCAAGGCCTCCTCGCTGCCGTAACAACAGCGAGAGTCGGTCAAGGTAAACGCCTCCCCCGCTTGTTCGAGCACATCCTCTGTACGATTTTCCATTATGCGAGATCCAAGGTAGTTTGCCGGGGTGCCAACACCCGCAACATTTCATTGGCGCCCTTTTGAAACTGATAGGCGACCTTAAAGCGCTCCGCCTGGTAGCCAAGGCGCTCCAGCTCTTTCATGACCGGTGCCAAATGGGGGGACAGTGTGCCATCCAGGGACAGCAGCGGAAAGATCCTGACTTCCCCCGCAACCCGACACAACTCCAAAATGGATGACAGGTGTTGAATGGCGTCGATTTGGTCGCTGTAGAGAAACAGCAAGTGAGAAACCAGCGCCAGATCGAATTCCTTATCAAACAGCGGCAGCTCCGGCAGACTGGCCTCAATGTAACGCCCTTCCTCCAGGCCGGACTCGTAGTCGGCCAAAAAGCGCCCCATCGCCGACATGCGCACTGAGCCAACATGACCGGGGTCTCTGAAGCTGGTCCAATGGTAATCATCGGCACTGCGCGCCAACTGAGAGATGATACCGGGGTAAACGCGCTGAATACGGCTTTGAATTTCCGCCGCACTGAAACAATACACCGGGTCCATTGACACCACTTTGCCACCGGCAGCGGTCAACTCCGCATTAAAACTCGCCGGACCATCGCCACAGCCGAGGATGCGGCGCTCCAGATCAACCTCACTGAGCGCAAACATCGCCCGGTATTCGGCAAGGGAACGTCCCCACGGCACAATTGATGAGAGTTTCATTGATGAGAGCTACACGGCACACTGTCTAAACCGGGGCCCAATAAAGAACCCCAACTGTTAATCCCACCGCAGCAGTCGTCAGCGCGCGGAAGCACAGAGTATAGACGGCCCAATAGCGAAAACACAGAGGGCCAGCAATCACAGCGAACGTCGCTCAAGCCCCGCGTATCAGTTCGGGCTGATACTCTCCGCCGGTGCTATGGCAAAATCCGGCGAGCCATCGTCCGAAACCGCATACAGAGGTAAGCGCAGTGTCGCCTTGAGATTAACCGCGGGAATCGTGACATCCCGGGAAAATGCCTCAATATACTGCGGGTGATAACCGCTTACCCAGATACCGAGGCGATCTCCCTGGGCCAGACGTTCGGCGACCCCCACCAGATCCGTATCCAGATGCTCGCCGAGCCCCCGAATTGGGCTGATTTGGTCATCTAGCAGCCGCCATTCACCGTCGCCATGATCAACCGCCAAACCGACAAAGGTAATGCTATCGCAGCCACTGCGTATCGTCGGCACTTCCGCACCAGAGGCGCAGGCCACATCGTTTAACATCTGTGGCGTGGTCACGGTGAGGTCCAACTGGGGAATTCCAGCCACAATCAGTCCACGCTCGCCAGTCACCGTCAACAGCGGCTGAATCACCGCCGCTTGCCCAAGCAAATGGGCCGCTTGGGACTCCGCCCCGTTCAGCACATTTTCAATCACGATATCCTCAAGCGCGTAAAACGCTGGAGCGGCCTGCGCACCGTCAACGCGCCGCGCTTTGAACTGCTCATAGGGAATCATCACCGCGTCGTCGTCGGCCAGAGACATGCAAATACCGTCCGTTTGGAAGAACTCCGCCCGCTCACCGCCGCGCAGCTTTTCATTAAACCAGGCCACCGCCGCCTCAATATGCCCCACCCCACCACAGGATCGATTACCGGGTGCCGCCTGGGTGTAAAGCGGATCGGGGGTTTCACCGAGGTAACCGGCAATATTGTGGCCGCTCTCGTGACTGAACAAACGCACCTCTCGACTACTCCCAGCAGCCCGCTCACTCAAGCATAGGTAGTTCCACCAGGCCTCATTGAAATTAAACAGGGTGTCGCGAATGCCCTGGGTCAGCAGCACGTCGACACCGGACTGACCGCTATAAGTATTGCCGCCCGGCAGCTCGTTGGCAAAACTGCTGAGGTTGTTATTGATGTCGCTGGCCATCGCTGCGTAGGGCATCACCGGCTGTGCATTCAGGCCACACCAGTAGCTGGGACTGTGGTAGGCCAACCAATCCAGCGCATCCCGGGGGACTTCATTCAAAGCAAGAGCCCTGCCGAGCCCCTCTAGCACATAGGGGTCCAGGCCCCGCGCCAAAGGGGAGTCCTGATTCTCAAAGCCCGGCGGATAACTGCCCGACTCACCACCGGCGACCAACAACAGCATCCAGTCAGACTTTGGCACGTCTCCAGGGTTAAGCGCGTAGGGCAAGTGGTGCCAGGTCACATCCGGCGCCAGGGCGTCGAGACGTTGCTTTTCATCGATGGCGTGCAACATCAACTGAAAGCCCCCGCCATAGCTGCCGCCAACAGCCCCGACCAAAAGATTGTTACCACCAGGCTCACTGACACCGGTATCGGGGCGGTAGGCAAAGGCTCCAGAGGCCTCATCCCGCCAGGCAAGATAGTCCAGATTGGCTTCCGCCCAATCAAGGATCTGCAGGGCATCCAGGCCCTCAACATCGGGATCGAGCACCCGTACCGTGCCACTACTGTCGCCAAAACCCCGCTGATCGACACTGATCACCACATAACCCGCTTCATGCAGGGCCTTGATCCCCGTGGACTCATATTCGGGATTAGCCGTGTCGCTCACCCGTGCACCGCCAAACCCATGTGCTTGAAGGATTAGCGGGTGACGCCCGGCAGAGCGCTGCCCACACTGAATCTGCGCCGGCTCAAACACTTCAAAGCTGATTCTTTCACCACTGGCCGACTGCTGCGTCACCTGATAGTGGCGACCCGCCTCGACGGTCGCAAAACTGTCGCCGCAGGCCGCATTGAGCTCACTTGCGGCACAGCCATTTTCCGCAACCGCCTCACCGCTGGGCGTATCGGCACAGAGATCATTGTTATTGACCACCCCGTCCGCGTCGCTGTCACGGGGGTCATCGAGGTCGCACAAATCCCCCGCACCGTCGCTGTCGCCGTCATCCTGGCGGGCATTCGCCACCGCAGGGCAGTTGTCTTCACTATCCGGCACGCCGTCGGCATCGGCGTCCTGGGTCACCACGGGGGTGTCGTCGTTACCTGTATCACCGCCATCCCCGTCGTCCACCTCTGTGTTCGAACCGGCATCGGGGTTATAACTGGAAGAGCTACTGCTGGAACCACAACCAGCCAGCATCAGGGTGCCCAGCAGGGCAATCAGAATCAATCGGAACATCGACAAACCT
>JBFEVY010000063.1:0-13199 GCA_041546665.1 Spongiibacteraceae bacterium
ATGCTGCGGCCAAAGCAGGTATGGACGGTTTCACGCGTGCACTGGCCAGCGAAATTGGCTCCCGCGGCATTACGGTGAACAGCGTGGCCCCTGGTTTTATTGATACCGACATGACCAAAAAACTGGGAGACGATCAGCGCGATGCACTTAAGGGGCAAATTCCCCTGCAGCGCCTGGGTGAGCCCGAGGAGATTGCTGGCGTTGTAGCGTTTTTGGCGAGTGATGCCGCAGCCTATATTACCGGCGAGACCATTCACGTGAATGGCGGGATGTATATGTCGTAAACATTTGTTTACGAAGAAAAAAATAAGCTGAAATGTGAATTTTTCATGTTTTGCTATGCACAAGAGCAATGAGTCGAGGTAGAATGTCGGCCAACGCAGGAAGCAAACCGTGCCATGTATTGCACGAGTGAGGCTGTTGTCGGAGCATTGTGTTTATACAATAGGGCCGAGAGGGCCTTTCTCTAGTTATTTAAAATCCAATAGGAGTCATTTAAGACCATGAGTAGCATTGAAGAGCGCGTTAAAAAAATTGTTGCCGAGCAACTGGGTGTGAAAGAAGAGGACGTTCAAGAGACAGCTTCTTTTGTAGAGGATCTCGGTGCAGACTCGCTGGACACGGTTGAACTGGTAATGGCTCTGGAAGAGGAATTCGAAACTGAAATTCCCGATGAAGAAGCTGAGAAAATCACTACTGTTAAACTGGCGATTGACTACATCAAAGAAAATCTTCAGTAATAACGTGTAGCGCGGTTAGCGCTACCGGACGATACGGCTCAGCCGTGCGAGAAAGGCCGTTACTATGTAAATAGGGCGGCTTTTTTTATGTCCAAAGCGCTCTGATTTGCGTACAGCGTCTGTGGGCGAAATGAGGGGGATAGATGTCAAAGCGCAGAATAGTCGTCACCGGAATGGGTGTGGTTTGCCCGCTGGGGAATACGGTTTCTGAGACCTGGCAAAATATATTGGCGGGTAACAGCGGCATCGGTTTGATTGATCGTTTCGATACGAGTGATTACGCCACGCGTATCGGCGGTGCAGTGAAAAACTTTGATGTCGATGAGTACATGCCAGCCAAAGAAGCGAAGCGTTTCGACCCCTTTATTCACTATGGCGTTGCCGCTGCGGAGCAAGCCCTGAGTGACTCCGGGCTTGTGGTTACTGAGGAAAACGCGCCGCGAATCGGCACGGCTATTGGTTCCGGTATTGGTGGTATTGGCTTGATTGAAAGCAGCCGCATGACCATCGAGTCCCGGGGCCCTCGCAAGCTGTCGCCCTTTACTGTGCCGGGTGCGATCATCAATATGATCGCCGGTGTGATGGCGATTCGCCACAACCTGCAGGGACCGAGCATTGCGATTACCACCGCCTGCACAACGGGCACGCACAACATCGGTATGGCCGCGCGGATGATTGCCTATGGTGACGCCGATGCAATGCTGGTCGGCGGCGGTGAAATGGCCACAACCCAGGTGGGAATTGGTGGCTTTGCCGCGGCCCGGGCGATGTCGACGCGCAATGACGACCCGCAAGCGGCGAGCCGTCCCTGGGATCGTGATCGCGATGGGTTTGTACTGGGCGACGGTGCCGGCATGTTGGTGCTGGAAGAATACGAATTCGCCAAGCGTCGCGGAGCGAATATCTATGCCGAGCTGAGTGGCTTTGGCATGAGTTGTGATGCCTACCATATGACTTCGCCTCCGGACAGTGGCCGCGGGGCGTTAATGGCGATGCAAGCCGCACTGCGCGATGCCGGCCTGAACGCGGACCAGCTCGGTTACATCAACGCCCACGGCACCTCGACGGTGGCGGGGGATGTTGCGGAAAGCCGGGCGGTAGAGCAGTTAATGGGTGCGGCGGCGCAGGATGTTGCTGTGAGTTCGACCAAATCCATGGTGGGGCATTTGCTCGGTGCTGCGGGGGCGGTTGAGGCAATTTTTTCAATCCTTGCGTTGCGCGATCAGGTTGCTCCGCCAACGATTAACCTCGACAACGTCGATGAAAACTGCCATCTCAATTTTGTCCCCCACGAGGCGCAAGCGCGTAAGTTTGATCACGCGCTGTCAAACTCCTTTGGTTTTGGCGGCACCAATGGCAGCCTGTTGTTTTCCCGGCTGAATTGAGTCGCGGTTTGATAGGGGAATCTGCAAGCTTGCCGGCAACATTTTTGAATGGCTGCCGGCAGCGCGGTGAATTTTGGCTGAATCGTGGCATGGCCTACGGTGATGGCCTGTTCGAAACCCTTCCTGTTTTTCGTGGTACGCCGCTGTGGCTTGAGGAGCATCTCGCCCGCTTGCAGCGCGACGCGTTGCGGCTCAGTATGGATGTTGATGAAGCTGCCCTGCGAGCAGAAGTGATGGCGTTGCTGCGCGATGCGCCACAATACGCCTTGCTTAAAATCGTACTTACCCGGGGTGCCGCTGGCCGTGGCTATGCGCCGTCGACCCGGAGCTGTGATCGCTTGTTGCAACTGTTTCCCATGGCCGGCCCTGAACAAGGCCTCTGGCGCGACGGCGTACGCCTGATGCTGTGCCAGCAGCGTCTGGCCCGGCAGCCCGCGCTGGCGGGAATCAAGCACCTCAATCGCCTGGAGCAGGTGCTGGCTGCCGGGGAACTGCGCGACCGAGGCGTTGCGGAGGGTTTGATGTTGGACGAAAGCGGCCTTGTGATTGAGGGCACGCGGAGCAATGTTTTTCTGGTTAAAAATGCTCGTCTTGTGACCCCAGCGCTCAAGGAGTGCGGGGTTGCTGGTATTATGCGAGCGAAAATTCTTGAAGCCGCCGGCGAGCTAGGCTTGCCGATCCACATCGGCGCGGTGCAGTTAGCTGACTTGCAGCAGGCCGACGAGGCTTTTGTCTGCAACAGCGTGTTTGGAATCTGGCCGGTGACGGCGTTGGGTTGTGTCCACAAGCCGATCGGAGAAGTCTCTCGGCAATTGCAAAGGTATTTTGACGCGAATTTTTATGCGTAGGTTATTCGCAATAGCGATCGCAGCGTTTTTCCCCATCGTGGTATGTCTACTAGTATCAGTTTGGTGGTTTGTTCACTATCTCGATGGCGAGTTAAATATCGCCGGTGACCGGGATGTATTCCTGTTGAAAAGTGGTACCGGCTTTTCCGCGGCGGTAGATCTTGCTGCGGCCAACGGCTGGGTGACAACGCCGGCGGCGCTCAAGGTCTATGGTCGCCTGTTTCCCGAGGTTGCCCGAATCAAGGCCGGGGAATATGCGGTGGTTCGCGGTACCACAGTCAAACAGTGGTTGGCGCAGATGCAGCGCGGCGAGGTAATCAGTTATCAGACTACGCTTGTAGAGGGGCGTACCCTCGCGCAGGCCCTTGCACAACTTAATACGGTGGCGGAACTCGATGCGTCATCCCTTAAAGCAGATTCCACCTTGTGGGAGGCTTTGTCGATAGCCTCGCCGCTCCACTCGCAACCGGAGGGGCTTTTCTTTCCCGATACCTATCGGTTTCACCGCGGAGACAATGTGGCGTCGATTTTACGCCGTGCCTATGATCGAATGGGCGAGGTGTTGGCTGAGGAGTGGCAGGGCAGAGCAGACGATCTGCCTTACGAAACACCCTACGAGGCGCTGATTATGGCGTCGATTGTTGAGAAAGAGACGGGCTTGGCGTCGGAGCGCGAGCAGATTGCGGGTGTGTTTGTGCGGCGTTTACAAAAAAAGATGCGTCTGCAGACGGACCCCACCGTGATTTACGGGATGGGTGAAAACTATGACGGAAATCTGCGCTCAGCGGATTTGCGCAATGAGGCCAATCCCTACAATAGTTACCGGCATGGTGGCCTGCCGACAACGCCCATTGCCCTGCCGGGGCGAGAGGCCATTCATGCGGCACTGCACCCAGCAGCGGGTGATGCCCTATATTTTGTCGCCAAGGGTGATGGCAGTCATCATTTTTCGGCGACCCTGGACGAACACGAAGCGGCGGTGCGAAAGTACCAGCTGCGTCAGCGCCGCAGTGACTACCGCTCGGCGCCACCAGTGACCAAGAGCGGAGCAGCACAATGAGTCGAGGATTATTTCTCACCGTTGAAGGCGGAGAAGGGGTGGGCAAATCCACCAACCTGGCTTATTTGACAGACTTGCTGGATCGCGCCGGCATTGATTACCTCACCACCCGTGAGCCGGGGGGAACGGCGCTTGCTGAAGAGATACGCCATGTGTTGCTGGCGCCCCGTGAAGAGGCCATGTCTGAACTCACCGAGTTGCTGCTGGTTTTCGCTGCCCGCGCACAGCACCTGGAGACGGTGATTAAACCGGCGCTGCGGGCGGGCCAGTGGGTGGTGTGCGACCGTTTTACCGATGCGACCTACGCCTATCAGGGCGGTGGGCGCGGACTTTCTACCGATACGATAGCGGCGCTGGAGCAGCTCGTTCAGGGGGTGTTGCGGCCCGACTACACGATATTGCTGGATGCCCCCGTGGAGGTTGGTATGGCACGGGCGCGCTCCCGGGGCGAGCTGGATCGCTTCGAGCAGGAAAAACTGGATTTTTTCGAGCGTGTGCGCGGCGCCTACCTGCATCGCGCGGCGGAATACAGCGACCAGTACCGGGTGGTTGATGCGAGTCAGGAGCTCGCGGTGGTTCAGGCTCAACTGGCGGAATTAGTGGCCGACCTGATCAACGCGGCGCGGGGGCGTCATGTCTGAATCTGTAGCCAAAACCGAATTGCCTATTGCGTATTCCTGGCAAATGCCTCAGTGGCAGCAACTGGCCCAACTGGTTGATTCGGCGCGCCTGCCCCATGCCTTATTGATCAGCGGCCCCGACGGTATTGGCAAACACCGCTTTGCTCAGGCCTTCGCCGCATCTTTGTTGTGCGAGCAGGCTTCAGGGTTTTCGGCCTGTGGTCAATGTCGCAGTTGTCAGCTGCTGCTTGCGGGTAATCACCCCGATTTTCGGGAGGTGTGTCCAGAGGAAGGCAAGCGCCAGATCGGAATCGATCAGGTGAGGGAATTGCAGGGCTTTGTGGGGAAGTTTGCGCACCGCGAGGGGGGCAAGAAGGTATTGTTGATCCATCCTGCCGAAGCCATGAACCATTTTACGGCCAACGCCCTGTTGAAAACCCTTGAGGAGCCGGCTGGCGATACCCTGCTGATGCTGATCAGTCATGCCCCGAGTCAGTTGTTGCCGACAATTCGTTCGCGCTGCCTGCAAATGAAATTTGGTGTTCCCGGTGGCGACGTCGCCAAAGGCTGGCTGCAGCATTATGTGGGTGACCCCGCTCAGGCGGAGCACTTGTTGGCGGAGGCGGCGGGGCGCCCGCTGGCGGCCAAAGCGCTGTTTGATAATGACGGCCTCAGTCGCTGGTTGGGTTATGACGGTCGCTTGTCGGCTGTTGTCTCGGGGAGTCTCTCGCCGCTGCAATTTGCCGAAGAGCTTGCTGGTGAAGAGGTACTGGACGTACTGGACTGGTGGCTGGGCAGGCTAATGGCCTTGTCGCGTCACCTGCTGGCAGAGCGACCTTTGCCGCCTGGGGTGTGGCAGGACCTTGCCGGTCGTGATTCACGCCAGGTGATGGATCAAATTGACAAAGCCCTTCAGTTGAGAGCAAAACTGCAGCGCGGGGCGCCCCTGAACAAACGCTTGCTGTTTGAAGACCTGCTATTAAGCTGGTTTGCAGCTGTGAACCGCTAGTCGTGCACTCGCCAGGGGACTGCGGTAGTATCCAAGAAAGTGGGCTATCTGTGAAAACCGAGGCACAACAGTAGCTTGTAGATAGATTATAATGTCACCCCTGCGGCGAATTTTACGCCGGGGTAGAGTAGTGGAGTGGCCAGTATGAGCGGAGCGCAGGGCGCGAAAAACGGCATCCTGTCCCTGACAATCAGGGACAAGGCAGTGCTGTATGCGGCCTATATGCCCTTCATTAAAGATGGCGGGCTGTTTGTTCCCACTACCAAGCCCTACAGTGTTGGCGATGAGGTTTTCATGTTGCTGACGCTGATGGACGAAACCGAGAAGATTCCCGTGGCGGGCAAAGTGGTTTGGGTTACCCCCCGTGCGGCTCAAAGTAACCGGGCCGCGGGTATCGGTGTACAGTTCATCGGCGAAGACCACACTGCCGCGAAAAAAATTGAGGCCTATCTGGCCGGTATTCTCGAGTCGGACAAACCGACTCACACGATGTAACCCCTCCCAATACTGCAAGAGAGTTCTATGCTGGTAGACAGCCATTGTCATCTGGATCGATTGGATTTGCGCGCCTATGAGGGCGACCTCGACGCCGCGATACAGGCTGCGCGTGACGCAGGTGTCGAGCGGATGTTATGCATTGGTATTGATCTCGATAACGCGCCGGATGTGGTCGCGATTGCGCAACGATTTGACGACGTTTACGCCTCGGTGGGCGTGCACCCGCTGGATATTAGCGATTCGCTTTGCGAAGTCGATACTCTGGTAAATCTGGCGAACCAGAATAAAGTGGTCGCGATTGGTGAAACCGGCCTCGATTATTACTACAGCGCAGAGCGCAAGCAGGAACAACAGGCCAGCTTTATCAACCACCTGAAGGTCTCCTCGCAGACCGGGAAACCGACGATTGTTCACACCCGGGATGCTCGGGAAGATACCCTGGCGATTATCGCAGAACATGGCGATCCGCAGGTGGCCGGGGTGTTGCACTGTTTCACCGAATCCTGGGAAATGGCTAGCGCCGCACTGGATATGGGTTACTACGTCTCTTTTTCCGGCATCATCACCTTTAAAAATGCGGAAGAGTTGCGCGACGTGGTGAAAAAGGTGCCCATGGAGCGCTTACTGGTGGAGACAGATTCACCCTACTTGGCGCCGGTACCCTACCGTGGCAAAAAAAATGAGCCAAAATACGTTGTTGAGGTGGCAAAATGCGTCGCAGAACTCAAAGGTCTGTCATACGCGGAAGTGGTCGAGACAACTGGTAACAACTTCAACCGCCTGTTCGGTTTGAACTGAATTTTTGGAGAACGATATTGAGTACTGACGCGTCATCATCTGCGTTGAAAACCACCGCGCTTAATGCTTTGCATCGGGAGCTGGGAGCGAAAATGGTCCCTTTTGCCGGCTACGATATGCCGGTGCAGTACCCCCTCGGCGTAAAGCAGGAGCATCTGCACACGCGGGCGGCGGCGGGCTTGTTTGATGTCTCGCACATGGGGCAAATCCGGCTCACTGGCACCGATATCGCCAAGGCGCTGGAAGCAGTGCTTCCCCAGGACGTGCTTGGCCTGCCGGTAGGGCGTCAGCGCTACGGTCTGCTGCTCAACGAAGACGCCGGTATTCTTGATGATCTGATGATGGCGAACCGCGGTGATGACTTTTTGCTGGTGGTCAACGCGGCCTGTAAGGATCAGGATTTTGCCTGGTTTCGGGAAAAATTGCCCGAATCCATTCAGCTTGAAATGCTCGATGAGCGGTCTCTGGTCGCCTTGCAAGGACCTGCTGCTCGTGAGGTGCTCGGCCGGTACTGTCCCGAGGCCGCAACATTGCGGTTTATGGACACCGCATTTGTTGAGATTAGCGGAATACCCTGCTGGATCAGTTGCTCGGGCTATACCGGTGAAGACGGTTACGAAATTTCAGTGGCAAATAGCGATGCAGAACGCCTTGCTCGTCAGCTGCTGAGCGAAAGCGAGGTCGAGTTTATCGGCCTTGGCGCGCGGGATTCCCTGCGTCTGGAAGCCGGTCTTTGCCTGTACGGGCATGATATGGATGCCGGGATTACTCCCGTGGCCGCCAACTTGATGTGGGCGGTGCAGAAGGTTCGCCGTCCGGGTGGTGAGCGCGCCGGAGGCTATATTGGCGCCAGTGCCTTGGAAGCGGAACTGGCGTCCGGCAGCCAGTCATTGCGGGTGCTGCTCGATGTGGAGGGTCGCGCCCCGGTGCGTGAGGAGTCTCTGATTGTTGACGGTGAGGGGCGGGAACTCGGTAAGGTCTGCAGTGGTGGCTTCGGGCCCAGCGTAGCTGGGCCGATTGCCATGGCGTATATCGACGCTGCGGCCATTGCTGACGCTACGCCGCTCTTCGCCAGTGTGCGGGGCAAACGTATTCCGGTGAGTATTCGCCAGGGCTCCTTTGCTCCCCAGCGGTATTTCAGGGGCTAAACATGGGCTTTCCACTGGGTGTGATAGAGGGATTCTATGGACGCCAGTGGACCTGGGAGCAGCGCGAACAGCTTGTTACCCGGCTTCCCGGCTGGGGCTACCACAGTTATATCTACGCGCCAAAGGGCGATGCCAGCCTGCGCAGTGCCTGGCATCAGCCCTTTAGCAAGGTGCATTTCCATCAATTGCGATACTTTGGCTCCCTGTGCAAAGAGGCGGGGCTGAGCTGGGGAGTGGGGTTTTCTCCGGCGGGGTTGCAGGCGCGTTTCAATACGGCGGATCGCGAGCGGCTGATGCGCAAACTCGACGAGCTAAAGGGGCTGGAGCTAGATAGCCTCTGGGTTTTGTTCGATGACTTGCCGGCAGGAAATCCCGATCTGGCGAAGCGTCAACTCGAGGTGGTAAATCTTGTTCGCGAGCAGTTGCCCCTTGCCCATATGGCCGTATGCCCGAGTTATTACAGTGAAGACCCCATTCTGGAAACCTTGTTTGGCGAGTGCCCCGAGGATTATTTCAGCGACCTGGCCAACGGTTTGCCGACCGAGGTTGACCTGCTCTGGACCGGGCGTCTGGTGATCAGTCCGGACTACAGCCAGCACGATATCGAAAAGGCGACCCTCTTGCTGGGGCGCAAACCGCTGCTGTGGGATAACTACCCGGTAAATGACGGACGCAAGAGCAGTCGGTTTTTGAATCTCTATCCGTTTCGGGGCCGCCCCTGGCAATTGCAGCGCTGGGCCGCAGGGCACTTCGTGAATCCGATGAATCAGTTTGCCCTGTCTTCTCTGGTACTGCCGGCCCTGGGCTGTCTGTATCGCGATGGAGAGGATTATGACCCCGCAGCCGTATTTGCGGCTCAGTTACAGGAACTGCCTGCTGAGCTGGCGGTAAGCTTGAAGCGGGACTGGCGCCGGTTTCAAGAGCTGGGGCTCGATGCGCTTGACGCGCAGCAAAAATCGACGCTGGTGGATGAGTACGAACGTATAGATCATCCTGCCGCGCAGGAGGTGGCGTCGTGGTTGGCAGAGGGTTATCGCTTTGACCCGGATTGCCTGACAGAATAAATACTCAAATAATCGAATTTGGTATTGGCCGTAATGTGGGGGCATTGAGTCATTACGGTGCTTGCCAAGCAAATTGGGATACTGTAGTTTTATCACCCCATATGTTTACCATGTAAACATGTCGGCCGGAATACATGGCCACTTCATTCATATATTGCCTAGGCAATGCCGTCGCCAATGACTCGAATAGAGGGACAACAATGATCTACCAAGGCAAGGCGTTAACCGCAAATTACCTGGAAGATGGGATCGCTGAACTCTGCTTTGATTTGCAGGGGGATTCGGTCAATAAATTCAACCGACTGACGCTGGAAGAGCTGGATGCAGCAACCAAGGCACTGGCTGCAGAAAGCGGTTTGAAGGGCGTGCTGGTCACCAGTGGCAAGCCCGTGTTTATCGTCGGTGCCGATATTACCGAGTTCACCGAATTGTTCAAACTGCCCGACGAAGAACTGCGCGGCTGGGCTTCGGATGCCAACGGCATCTTTAATCGTTTTGAAGACCTGCCTGTGCCTACTGTTGTGGCAATCAACGGTGTTGCCCTCGGTGGCGGCTACGAAATGTGTCTGGCCTGTGACTACCGGGTGATGTCCAGCTCGGCGATTGTTGGCCTGCCGGAAGTAAAACTGGGTATCAACCCCGGTTTCGGCGGTACTGTGCGTCTGCCACGTGTAATCGGTTGCGACAATGCCATGCTGTGGGTGGCGACAGGCAACCAGCAAAAGCCGGATGCTGCCCTGAAAGACGGCGGTGTTGATGCGGTGGTCGCACCGGAACTGTTGAAAGACGCGTCGCTGGATCTGCTGAAGCAGTGCATCGACGGCACCTTCGATTACAAGGCCCGTCGCCAGGAAAAACTGGAGCCGGTTAAGCTTAATGACATCGAGCGGATGATGGCCTTTACTACTGGTAAGGCACTGGTTGCGCAGCAGGCGGGCAAGCATATGCCGGCGCCGATTACGGCGGCCAAGTCGATGGAGCGCAATGCAACGCTGAACCGCGCAGAGGCGGTTGAGGTTGAGATCGATAATTTCGTCAAGCTGGTGCGCACGCCCCAGTCCAATGCGCTGATCGGTCTGTTCCTCAATGAGCAGAATGTCAGCAAAGCTGCAAAAGCGCACGCGAAAGCGGGCGCCGACGTCGCACAGGCGGCGGTATTGGGTGCCGGTATTATGGGTGGCGGTATTGCTTACCAGTCTGCTTATAAAGGCACGCCCATCCTGATGAAGGATATCGCCGAAGCCGGCCTGGAGCTCGGCATGAAAGAGGCGGGCAAGTTGTTGTCCAAGCGTGTTGCCCGCGGCCGCATGAGCCCCGACAAAATGGCAGCGGTGCTGAGCAGCATTCGCCCAACGCTGAGCTACGGTGGATTTGACACTGCCGATGTGATTGTCGAAGCGGTTGTTGAAAACCCCAAAGTGAAACATGCGGTACTGGCCGAGACCGAAAAACACATCCGTGAAGATGCGGTTCTGGCTTCAAACACCTCAACAATCTCTATTAGCTTCCTTGCGGAAGCTCTTGATCGCCCTGAAAATTTCTGTGGCATGCACTTCTTCAACCCGGTACATGCGATGCCTCTGGTTGAGGTTATTCGCGGCGAGAAAACCTCTGATGCTACCGTTAGTCGGGTGGTGAAGTACGCCCTGCAAATGGGTAAGACGCCGATTGTCGTCAACGACTGCCCAGGGTTCTTCGTCAACCGCGTGCTGTTCCCGTATTTTGCCGGATTCAATATGCTGGTTCGCGATGGTGTAGATTTCCGCCGTATCGACAAGGTGATGGAAGGCTTCGGTATGCCAATGGGCCCTGCCTACCTGATGGACGTTGTTGGCATCGATACCGGTTGCCACGCTGCCGAAGTGATGGCGCAGGGCTTCCCTGAGCGGATGAACTACGGCTTCAAGAGCATCACTGACATGATGTTCGAAGCCAAGCGCTACGGTCAGAAGAACGGCCTCGGCTTCTACGCTTACAAAGAAGACCGCAAGGGCAAACCCCAGAAAACTGAAGATGAGACTGCACTGAAGATGGCGGCGGAAGCAGCCACAGGCAGTATCGAAATCAGCGATGAGGACATTCTGGCGCGGATGATGATCCCAATGTGTACTGAAACGGTACGCTGCCTGGACGAGAATATTGTTCGCGATCCCGCTGATGCCGATATGGGCCTGATTATGGGTATTGGCTTCCCTGTCTTCCGCGGTGGCGCCCTGCGCTATATCGACCAGGTGGGCGTGAAGAACTTCGTCGAGCAGGCTGAGCGCTTTGCCAGCTTGGGCGGTATTTACGAGCCGACCGAGAGCCTGCGGGCGATGGCGGCCAACGGCGAAACTTTCTTTAAATAATTCGGGCGGAGAACAAACATGGCTTACAAAGCAAATGATGTAGTGATTGTGGATTGCGCCCGGACGCCGATGGCGCGCTCCAAAAACGGTGTATTTCGCAATGTGCGTGCAGAGAACCTGTCAGCGGCACTGGTAGACGCCTTGCTGGCGCGCAACCCGGGAGTTGATCCCGCGTCCTTCGAAGATATGATCTGGGGTTGTGTTAACCAGACCAATGAGCAGGGCTGGAACATCGCGCGGATGATTTCAGTGATGACCAAACTGCCGCATGAAGTGGCTGGCCAAACCGTCAGCCGTCTGTGTGGTTCGTCAATGTCGGCGCTGCACACTGCGGCGGCGTCAATTACCGCTGGTCTTGGTGATACCTTTATGGTCGGCGGTGTCGAGCATATGGGCCACCTGGCGATGAACCACGGTGTTGACCCCAACCCCCAGGCCAGTAAATACGTGGCGCGCGCCGCAGGTATGATGGGTATGACCGCGGAAGCGCTGGGCATGCTGCACGGTATCAGCCGTGAACAGCAGGACCAGTTTGGCCTGCGTTCACACAAACTGGCTGCTGCGGCTCAGGAGAAAGGGCTGTTCGACGGGGAGATCATTCCAATGGAAGGTCACGACGAAGACGGTCGCAAAATTCTGGTGAAAGCAGACACGACTGTGCGCCCTGAAACCACGCTGGAAAGCCTGAGTCAGCTGCGCCCCGCGTTTGATCCCAAAAATGGCACTGTGACTGCGGGTACCAGCTCGCAGATCGCCGACGGTGCCTCTGCGATGATCGTCATGTCTGGTCAGCGTGCGATGGACCTTGGTCTGACGCCGCGGGCTCGCGTTATTGGTATGGCTGTCGCGGGTGTTGATCCTTCCATTATGGGTTACGGTCCAGTGCCGTCTACCCAGAAAGCGCTGAAGCGTCTCGGTATGGAAATGTCTGACATTCAGACGGTAGAGCTGAACGAGGCTTTCGCCGCGCAATCTCTGCCGGTGCTGAAGGACCTGGGGCTGCTTGATGTGATGGATGAGAAGGTCAATTTGAATGGTGGGGCGATTGCACTCGGCCACCCATTTGGCTGTTCCGGTACCCGTATCACCGGCACGCTCCTTAACGTGATGGAGCAGCGCGATACCAGTATTGGTCTCGCCACCATGTGTATCGGCATGGGGCAGGGCATCAGTACCATCATCGAGCGGGTTTAATCCCTTCTGGGGGCGTTTTTCGCCCCCACAGTTGTTCACAAATCCAGATCGGTGTTTAGCTTGCTTGATCACGATCAGAGGCTGTGGCACAATCTCGGGCCTCGCGATTCTGCGGATTCGCGAAAGTCCTACTTTAACCGTTTTAATTCAAATACTTAGACGGTTTGTGTAGTGCGGATGTGGTGAAATTGGTATACACGCCAGATTTAGGTTCTGGTGCCGCGAGGCGTGAGAGTTCGAGTCTCTCCATCCGCACCATCTTAAGTAAGGAAGACAAGAATTACTACGCTCGGCTCCGCGGCTGTGGTCGCGGGGCTGTGTTTGTTTGATCGTATTTTGAGGAATCCCCATGCAAGTTTCTGTTGAAACCACCAACGGTTTGGAGCGTAAGCTCAAAGTGGCTGTTGAAGAAGAGCGTATCGCCAAAGCGGTGGATCAGCGCCTGAATGAAATGACCCGCACCGTCAAAATGAACGGCTTTCGTAAG
>JBFEVY010000157.1:0-8242 GCA_041546665.1 Spongiibacteraceae bacterium
GGAGCTGTCCTTAAGGGTAACGTGACTCTGCTCGCCCTGGGAGTGCGCGGTGAGTTTGGCGCGGCCCGGATTGTTGGTGTAGCGCAAGCTGTTTTGCAGCAGGTTGTCGAACAGTTGTTTGAGTCTGTCGGCATCGCCCCAGACTGCGAGTGCCTCGGTGATTTCCGGGGCGATGCTCAGTGCAATACCGGCCTGGGCAAACTGGGGTTGGTAAGTTTTGTACAGGTCTTCCAGCAGTGGTCTGAGTTCACAGCGGCCTTTGCTGTAGTGCAGGGCGCCGGCATCGGCAAGTGAGAGCTGGTAGAGGTCGTCGATAAGTTTTCGCAGGCGCTGTACCTGCTCGTGTTGTTGTTGCAGCGATTCGTCATTGAGGGGAAGTATGCCGTCCTGCATGGCTTCCAGCCCGGCCTGGAGATTGGCCACTGGGGTGCGAAGTTCGTGGGAGATGTCTGCGGTCAGTTGCTGGCGTTGCGTTTGTGCCTGCTCCAGGGTGTGGGACAAATCGTTCAGGTTATTGGCGAGGGCGGCGATTTCGTCCTTACCCTGTATGGTCAGGCGCTTGCCGTAGTCGCCGCCGCGCAAGTTGCCAACATAGTGGTGTAACTGCAGGATGCGGCGCGACCACTGTGCAGAGAGCGGGAAGGCTGCGATAAATGACACCAGCAAAGCAGCAAGGGTCAAATACACAAATAAGCTGCCCTGCTGCGCTGCAATGGGGTTGCGCCGGAAGGCGTCGAGGCGTGCCGGTCGCGGAGGCAAACCGATGTAGCCAATTACCTCGCTACTCTCATCGGCGGACGGGCGAACCGGCAGGGACTCTCCTATTCGAAACTTGTTGCCGGGGCCGCCATTTCCCGCAATCAGAGTGCGATTGGCATCGAGCAGGAAGAAGGGCTTACCTCGGAGGCCTGGCGGTGAGCCGGGTTGGGGTGGTGCAAAATCATCGCGGCGGGGCATTTGTTCGGGGCCGCGAGGTGGTGGCATGTCTGGGCGCTGATCCATGCCGGTTTGTTCGCTCAGCCAGCGCTGCCAGGTGTGTGGCTGTTGGGTGAACCGATCCCAGTTGCCGTGTTTGCTGTAGTAGTCGCCCAAGGCTGTGGCTAACTGACTGAGCTGTTCCTTGTCTTGTTGGCGCATGAAGGTTTCTGCGCCGCGCTCAAAACTCCAGCGCAGCGTAAAAAAGAAGCCCAGCACCAATACCAGGCTAATGGCGATAAACGAGAAAAGGAGTTTGCTGCGCAGCTTCAATAGCGGTTCTCACCCAGGGTTTTCATAACTCTATCAGCAATAGCTGTGAAGAGCACAATGGCCTAGAGCGAGATGCCCACGGTCAGCGTACCGACATAGCCCTCATCGACACTGCCGCTGATATCCAGCATTTGCAGCGAGGTGCCGTCGCTGAAGACATTGTCCCGACTGAAACTGGTAACCGAGGTGTTTTGACCTTTGTCGGAATAGAGCGAGCTGTTATACACGTCTTGTGTCACATCCTGTGGAAAGGCCAGCTGAGAGGTCGCCTTTTCCGTTCCGTTGACGTTCACCTGAAAGTGAATGTGGGTAATACGGCCAGTGTACCAGCCGGGGTAGATGGTTCTGAAGGTGGCAATACCGTCGCTGCCAGTGTACTGCGAACCGCGCAGGTAGGTGGTGTTGGAGTTTGCGGTTTCATAACCGGAGTAATTGCCGTCTTTGTCGCAGTGCCAGATATGCACCTCGGCACTGGTAACCGCCGAGCAATTGTCGTTGATGTTCACGATCTTTAATTGCACTTCCAGAGGCACCCCGGTCTCGGATTCCGTGATGTCCTGGCGGACCATTACGTTGCTGGATGCAGTGGGGTAGGGGCCTTCGGTTTCCTCGGGAATTTTCGATGGACAGTCGGTGGAATCCGCCAGGCCAGTATCGGTGCCGGCGCTAGTACTATTGTCGCTATCGTCGGTCAGGTTTGTGCTGGAGGACGAGCCGGAGGACCCGCCGCAGCCGACTAATACGGCGGCGACGGAGGCGGAACCCACCAACAGGCCCAGGGCGCGGCGGCGATCGAGGGAAATTTCGTCTTTGTTCGCAGTCATTGCTATTTTTCCAGTGTGTCGAGGGTGGCCAGAAACGTGTGCAAGGGGCTAACAACAATTTTGCCTTCAACTTGCTGTTTATAAGCTAACAACCCGGTGTAGCCACTGGAAGAGCAACGGGCATAGCTCCACATTCTTTTCACATTTGCTGAGATATGCATACGGTTTGGAAATAAAGAGAGGCGGCCGTAGACGGGTATCGCCCGACTAGCTCAATAATATTTGCACAAAGTGTGGCCATTTCGTCCTCTATTTCATACCAGACTGGCGGCTGGTAATTCGGGAAGCTGCCGTATGAAAAAATTGATTGTTGTGAGCCTGTTGGGTCTGATCAGTGCCTGCGGTCATCAGCCGCCGCGCGGTCCTGCGCAGAGTGAGAAATTGGTGTTACACATTCACGAAGATGGCACCAAGCTGTTTGCGTATTCGGTCACCGGAGGGGCGGGCGGGCCTGGTGGGGGCCGCGGCGGTATGCCCCCGGGAGAAGGACGCCGACCTCCGGGTGGTGGCGGCCGTGGTGATGCTGGCGGCGCTGGCCCGGGAATGACGGGTATGGCCGGTGGAGCGGGAGGGAGCGAAAGGCGCAAGCGCGAGGAGTCTGACCCGGTCGAAAAGATCATCGCTGAAACAGGCTACTGTCGCGAGGGTTATATTATTTTTGACCGTTACGAAGTGAACAATACCCGCTGGCTGCGTGGAGAGTGCAAGGAAAGCGCAGACGATAAAGATTGGATGCGCTTTGGCGGCCAATCCATGCAATTCTAAAATTGGGGTCAGAGTAACATTTCGAGAAAAAGGCGGTCTGCCTCCATTCGGTTCTGGCAAATGTTACTCTGACCCCAATTTTTCCCAATTTTTTCTGCGGCTAAGTTAAAGTGTGATGAGTGTCATATAACGAGACTGTTAAGCTTGAGCTGAATCAAAAGCTGGATTGAAGCATTGCGGTAATTTTCTAGACATTCATAAATTCCCCAGGAGCTGTGTTATGAAGTGGTCTAGTGAACTCGAAATTGGCATTCCGGTGGTGGATAGCCAACACAAGCGAATTGTCGAATATATCAATCAGCTGGATGTGGCCAGACGAGAGCACAGCGACCGCGAGGTGAAAGTCGTGCTTGATGAATTGGTTGACTACACGCTCTCCCATTTTGCTTTTGAAGAAAGCCTGATGGAGGAAGCCGGCTATCCCTTTGTTAATGCCCACAAAAAAGTACACCAGCTATTTGAGCGGCGCGTTGCGGAGTTTCAGCGCCGTTCAGAAGCCGGTGAGGATATCGCAAAAGACCTGCTGCATGTGCTTACGACCTGGTTGATTAACCATATCAAGGGTGATGACCAGGATTACAGTGGTGTTGTTAAAGCCAATCTGAACCGGGCAACGCAAAATATGAAAGCGCGAAAAGGAAGTTGGTTTAACAGATTGTTCGGCTGATCAGACGACTATTGGTGCGTGCTTATGAAAGTCTTATGGACCTCAGACTATGAAATCGGTATCGGCGTGATTGATCACCAGCATCATCGTATCGTGGACTATATCAACCAGATTTACGATCACGAGGGTGCAGGTTCTTCGCGGGATGCCACCGAAGATGTGCTCTATAAATTGCTGGACTATACCTATTCGCACCTCGCCTTTGAAGAGGCGCTGATGGAAGAGGCCGGCTATCGCGACCTAGCCTTTCATCGCCAGGCACATGAAGCCTTTACTCGACAAGTAAACGACCTCCGTCAGCGTTTTGATGACGGCGAGGCGGTGGCCTCTGAACTGGCGGAAATGCTGCAAGGGTGGCTGTTGCGCCATATCGCCACTGAAGATGCGGGCTATTGCGAGGTGGTAAAGCGCAAACTGCTAGAGCAGAATCCGAGGCACTACGAGAACTGGGTTGAGAAGAGCGTGCCCCAGTATTTTAATTAAACCGCGTTCTGCTTAATAAATACCGATTTTCCCCGGTCGAAGTCTTGTTCTCGGTGTTTGTGTAAAATAGGCTGCTGCTTCATCGACACTATAACTAATAATGTGAATGGGCTTAGCCGGGGTATGAAGATGATCAGAACATTTAAACCCAAGCAGTTTTTCATTGTCGTTCTTCTGGTAAGCCTCTGGGTGAACGCCTCAGAAGTCTTTCGGTATTTTGTAATTGTTATGCCGGAAACGCGGCAGTTTTTGGCCATGGTGCCGAATATTGCGCCGATGGATTGGGGCGTGTTCTTGGTTTGGGGCCTGTGGGATACCCTGTTAACGGCGTGCATCGTTTTTTTGTTCTGGCTCGTGGCGCAGGTTTATGGCAACAATGGTCGCAGCGTGTTGATCGCCGGCGTGGTCTCCTGGGCATTCTTTTTTGTGCTGTTCTGGCTTGGCATGTTGAATATGTCCCTAACCTCGCTCAGCCTGGCGGTCATCGCGTTGCCGCTGGCTCTGCTGGAAACGCTGGTCGCCTCTCTGATTGCTTCTCAGCTCTATAAACGCTTTGTCTGAGGCGGCCCGGCATTCAAGCGTTTCTGTGTGAAAAGCGCCCCTGCCTGAAATATCTTCCTGGCCCGCTCTTCAGGCGGCCTTCCTCCGCTAATTTGACCTGGATCAATGTGAGCGATATTCGCATGAGCGAGTATCGCTAATGAACAACTATGTTGATTAAAAATAACATTGCGGATGTTGCCAATTATAAGAGCGTTGCGATCCAGGAGAGTGAAGATGATAAATGATAAGAGCCCCGGCCTGCCGTCTATCGAAGAGATAGATATCCCTGCGCTAAAGGAAAAATACCGCCAGGAGCGAGATCGGCGGGTGCGCAAGGAGGGCCAAGAGCAATACGTGCGCCCCGTAGACAATTTTGCGGATGCCTATGAAGCTGACCCCTACACGCCTCGAAAACTCCGTGAGCCGGTAAACGAAGAGATTGATGTGGCGGTGTTAGGTGGCGGCTGGTCGGGCATTATGGCGGGTGTGCATCTGCGCCGGAACGAGATGGGCAGTTTCAGGCATATCGATCACGCCGGAGATTTTGGCGGTGTCTGGTACTGGAACCGCTACCCCGGACTGCAGTGCGACAACGACGCCTATTGTTATCTGCCGCTGCTGGAAGAAACCGGCTTTATGCCTTCGAAGAAATTTACCGATGGCTATGAGATTCGCGAGTACGCCCAGTTGATTGCCGATAAGTACAATCTATATGAAAACGCCCTGTTCCACACTATGGTGGATTCGCTGCGCTGGGACGAGGCGCTGAAGCGTTGGCGCATCACCACCAAACAGGGCGACGATATTCGCGCCCGTTTTGTGATTATGGCCAACGGCCTGTTGAATATTCCGAAATTGCCTGGCATTCCCGGTATTAATGATTTCAAGGGGCATATGTTCCACACCGCCCGCTGGGACTACGATTATACCGGCGGCAGTGAAAAGACCCCATTGCTGGATAAGCTTAAAGATAAGCGCGTCGCCCTGGTAGGAACGGGCGCCACCGCGATTCAACTCACTCCCTATCTGGGAAAATACGCCAAACAGTTTTACTTGTTGCAGCGCACTCCGTCCTGTGTGGATTCGCGGCGCAATTCTGAAACCGACCCGGAATGGGTGAAGACCCTCAAGCCCGGCTGGCAGGCAGAACGCCGCGCCAATTTTCACCGCGGTGCGAATGAGCGTTTTATGAAGGGCGAAAAGGATTTGATTAGCGATGTGTGGACCGAGGTTAACCGAAACCTTGCCGCGGAGTTTGAGGAGCAGGATTGGCCGGAGCTCACTCCTGAAGAGTTTGCTGCCCGTTACGAGGAAATGGATTTTCGAGTGATGGAGCGCCTGCGCAAACGGGTCGATGACATCGTTGACGATCCGCAAACCGCCGCGCGGCTCAAACCCTGGTACCGCTACCAGTGCAAGCGTCCGACTTCCAACGACGAATACTATCAAACCTTTAACCGCCCCAATGTGACGCTGATTGATGTTGCTGAAACACAAGGCGTGGAGCGCCTCACCGAAAACGGCTTTATCGCCAACGGTGTGGAGTACGAAGTGGATTGCATTATGTTCGCCAGCGGCTATGAGGTGACCAGCGACCTGGACCGCCGCTGGGGAATTCCCGTGTTTGAAGGCCGCAATGGCGTGTCAATGTACGACAACTGGAACGGCGGCTACAAAACCCTGCACGGCATGATGACCCACGGCTTTCCAAATCTGTTTACCAGCGGTTACTACCAGGGCGGTTTGAACTCTACCTTGACCTATAACTTTGAAGAGCAGGTCAAACACATGGTGTATATCGCCAAGGCCATTCTCGACCGCGGTGCGGTGGCGGCTGACCCCAGCAAGCAGGCGCAGGATGCCTGGATTAAACACATGCGGGAAACCGAAATTGATCGAACCGAGTGGATAGCGAGTTGTACACCAGGTTACTTCAATAACGAGGGCAAGCCGGATGTCGATGAAAACGGCAATGAAAAATACCGATTCTACTTAGGCGAATTGTACAGCCCCGGTTGGGATGCCTTTGTCGCCATTCTGGATGACTGGCGCAGCGGTGGCGAGCTGCCCGGTCTGGAGATTGACTGGCCGGATGCCGAAGTGGCAGCGGGAAGTGTGTCTGCAGTGCAGCCTGAAGGTGAGCCCGCGTAACAGCGGATCACGTTTTTTATTTACATAACAGGCTGCGAAAGGCAGGAGAATAAGATGAACCAATTTGAAAAAATTCCAGCGGTAGACATGTCCGAACCCCTCACGTTTCCCGCCGAGGCCTATACCTCACGCGAATATGCGGAGGACGAAGCCGACAAGCTCTGGGCAAAAGTTTGGCAGCACGCGGGTCGGGTAGAAGATATTCCAGAGGTGGGTGACTACATCACCTATGAAATATGCCATGACTCCATTCTGATTGTTCGAGTGGCGACCGATCGGATCAAGGCCTATCACAATGTTTGCCCGCACCGCGGCCGTCGTCTGGTCAGAGTGCCGAAGGGCGGTAATGGTGCCCGGGGCAATGCCAGAACCGGGGCGTTCTTTTGCGGCTATCACGGCTGGACCTTTGATCTTGAAGGGCGCAATACCGAGCTGATGAACAAAGATGACTGGCAGGGCTTATTGACCGATGAGCGAACCTGTCTCACCGAGGTCAAGGTGGATACCTGGGGCGGTTGGCTGTGGGTGAATATGGACCCGGACTGCATGCCGCTGCGGGAATACCTCGAACCGGCCGCAAGCATTCTCGACCCTTTCCAGTTTGAAAAAATGCGTTACCGGTTTCGCCAGTGGGTGGTGTTTGACTGCAACTGGAAGGTGGCACTGGAAGCTTTTATGGAACCCTACCATGTGGCTGCGACTCACCCGCAGTTAACCAAGTACGGTGATTTCTACGCCTGGAGCAAAGCTCAAGGGCTGCACGGCAACGACGGCTACGACGCGCCGGAAAGTCACGAGGATTCCGCAGCGACCACCACGGTACACCGTACCGGCAAGGGCGCCGATGCCCGCGCGATGATGGGCCAGATGCAACGCGAGTTTTGGGAAACCGTGGGCGCCAGCACCACCGAGGTGTTGGTCAAGGCGGCTGAGCGCCTGGTGGATGAGTTGCCCGAAGGCACGCCGGCAGCCGAAGTGCACCACCACTGGTTGGAGTCCTGCAAAGCCGACTACGCGGCGATGGGCGTGGAGTGGCCGGAGATCAGCGATGACCAGATGGCGAAAGCCGGGTTGGCCTGGCACCTGTTTCCGAATATGGGCATTCTGCAGGGCCCGACCTTTGCGCTGTATTACCGCACGCGCCCCTTTGGCACTGACCCAGATAAATGTATTTACGAGGCGGTTGCCATAGAGCGCTATCCCGAGGGTGAAGCGCCGGCCACTGAATGGGTGTTTGCAGACGCGACCGAGGAAAACTGGCGCAAGGTGATTGCCCAGGATTTTTCCAATATGGAACTAGTGCAGGAAGGGCTTAAATCCCGTGGTTTTAGAGGCAATCTGCCCAATCCGCACCAGGAGCAGAAAGTCACAAATCTGCATCGCAATCTGGCACGGTATATGGGTAGCGGAGCACCGAGGCCACTTGAATAAACTCAAATTGAAGAACGCCCGGTGACGAATTCATCGGGCACATAAGCCTGTCGCGGAGCAAAAATATTTTATTTTTTTCAGCGAATTTTGGCCTGTGCAAATAAAGAAGCGACATCGCCATTTTTAAAAA
>JBFEVY010000223.1:0-6014 GCA_041546665.1 Spongiibacteraceae bacterium
GCAATGCCGACCTCGATGCATTGTTGGATGCGCTGGATGAGACGGTACCCCGGTCGATTCGCGGCGGTGGGGATGCATCGCAGTGAGTCTGTTCAGAGAACACCTGGCGGCCTATTCTCCGGGGGCGCCGGAGCTGGTGCTGCTGCACGGCTGGGCCAGCCATTCCGGCATCTGGCGAAGTCTGGTGCCGGGTCTGAGAAAACACTTTTCCGTTACCCTGATTGATCTGCCGGGCTTTGGCAACAGTGCCGCCCTGGCACCGGGGGCGGATGTGGATGCCGTGCTGGAAGCGCTGTTGCCCCAGCTTCCGGAGCGGGCCGTGTATTGCGGCTGGTCTCTGGGTGGCATGCTCGCCACCCAGATTGCACAGCGCTATCCGGCGCGGGTGCAGGCACTGTTAACACTTGCCAGTAATGCCCGGTTTGTTGAGAGCCAGGACTGGCCCTGGGCGATGGCAGCAGGGGATTACCAGGCTTTTCGGCAGCTTGTTGAGCGGTCTGCCGAAAAGGGGTTGCGCCGGTTCGGCCTTCTGCAATGTCACGGCGACGACAACGCCGCCCTGGTGGCCGGAAAGCTTGCCGGCGCTGCCAGGTTGGTTTCGCCGGAGGTTTTGCAGCAGGGCCTGGACTGGCTAACGGCTATTGATAATCGTCAGGCCCTGGCTGAGCTTCAGTGCCCGGTGGTTCACGTATTTGGCGAGCGCGATGCCTTGGTGGGGGCGAGTGCGGCAGAGGCCTTTGGGCAAGCCTATCCGCAGCAGCGGGTTGAGTGTGTTGCCGGCGCCGGGCATCTGCCATTTTTGTCTTCGCCGGAGCATTTTCTTGCGGTTGTGGGGGATCTCGCCGTGCAGTGCGCGGAGCGAGAAAGCGTCGCGGTAAGTCGCCTCGACAAGTCCGAGGTTCGGCGCTCTTTCAGTCGCGCGGCGCAGGACTACGACCAGTCGGCGCAGTTACAGCGCACCGTGGCGGATTGCCTGTTGAGTCACCTTCCTGAAAATATTGCCGCGCCGCTGATGGATTTGGGCTGTGGTACCGGCTACAGCCTGCCGGCCCTGCAGGCCAGAAGTGAGGCGCCGGTACTCGCACTCGACCTCGCTGAGGGCATGTTGCAGCAGGCGTCATTGGGTCTAGAGGAAAGTTGCCAGTGGCTCTGTGCCGACGCGGAGGATCTGCCCCTTGCTGATGCTGCGGTGGGTGGGATTTACTCCAGCCTGGCGGTGCAGTGGTGCGAGAATCTGCCGGCGCTGTTTTGTGAAATCGAGCGGGTGCTCAAGCCGGGGGGCGTGGCGGTGATTGCCACCCTCGGGCCGGAAACTCTCTGCGAGCTGCGCGCGGCGTGGCGGGCCATCGATGATTTTGTTCACGTGAACGACTTTGCCAGCCGCGACAGTGTGGCGGAGGCGATTAGCTACGCCGGCCTGGAAACCGAACGGTGGCAGGAGGCGATGGAAGTGGTGCGTTATCCTAAACTGACGGGCTTAACCCGTGACCTGAAAGGTATTGGCGCCCATAACGTCAACGCTGGCCGCCCCGGCGGGTTGACGGGGCGCGCGCGACTGCGCGAGTTAACCCAGGCCTACGAGCAGTTTCGGGATGCCGACGAGTTGCTGCCGGCAAGTTATCAGGTCTGGTATCTGCGGCTGCGCAAGCCCGCACAGTAACTTGGATGGGGAAAGGCGCGATGCCGGTTATTCTGGAAAATAAACAGTTTTTTATTGCCGGTACGGATACCGATGCTGGCAAGACTTTGGTGGCTTGTGGTCTGCTGCGCGCCGCAAAACGCGCCGGCCTGCGCACGCTGGCGGTGAAGCCGGTGGCGGCGGGGGCGGAGGCCACCGAGGAAGGCCTGCGCAATGACGATGCCCTGGCGCTGATGGCCGAAATCACCGAGCCTCTGCCCTATCAACAGCTTAACCCGCTGGTGTTCGAGCCGCCCATCGCGCCGCATATCGCCGCTGAGCAGAGTGGACGCCGGATTAGCGCAGCGCAGTTGAGCGGATTTTGTCGCGGGGTCTTTATGCGCTCTGCGGATCTGGTGCTGGTCGAGGGAGCCGGAGGCTGGCGAGTGCCGCTCAACCGGCGCGAGACCCTCGCCGACCTGGCGATCGAATTGCGCAGCCCCGTTATTCTGGTAGTGGGAATGCGCCTGGGCTGTATCAATCACGCCCTGTTAACCGCCGAGGCGATACGCCGCGACGGTTTGCCACTTGCCGGTTGGGTGGCCAATCAACTCCAGTCGGATATGGCCTGTTTCGAGGAAAACCTCTCAACGCTGCAGCAAATGCTGTCGGCGCCCTGCTTGGGGGTGGTCCCTTATCTTGGTGAAGCACCAAATATTGAGGTGGTTGCCGACCATCTCGATATCGAATTCAAGGCGGCTCAGCGCAAGTAGGTACTTGCTTCGCTGGGCGCAATGCCAGCCTGGTATTGGTTTCCGCGTCTACTCCCTCCCTCTTCCCTCTCTACGCGGGCAAATTCGCGAATGTGAGAAGTTGTCCCGTTGATTGACCCAAATGACATCGGTTTTGGTCTATTTGGTCTTGCGCAGCGTATAAAAGTCGCTATAGTTGTCACCGTCAACATTGCCGGCAATCGTTTCCGGCATCAAAAAAAAGCAAGCGAGGTCATGACCATGCCGCAATACAAAGCGCCGCTGCGCGATATGAATTTTGTACTGAAAGACGTGTTGAACTGCAACGAGCACTTCTCTCGTCTGTCGAAAACCAAGCGTGAAGAAGTCAGCGAAGACCTGATGGATGCCATCATCGCCGAAGGTACCAAGTTCTCTGAGAATGTATTGTCTCCGCTGAACCAGGTTGGCGACGAAGAAGGTTGTACCTGGAGCCCCGAGGGCGTTACCACGCCGACTGGCTTTAAAGAAGCCTACCAACAATTTGCTGAAGGCGGCTGGCCGTCAATGACTGCTGATGCCCGCTTTGGCGGTCAGGGCCTGCCCAATTCTCTGGGTCTGGTCGTAACAGAAATGATCAGCTCATCCTGCTGGAGCTGGGGTATGTACACCGGTCTGTCGCAGTCTGCGGCGCGCCTGCTGGAAAACTATGCCTCCGACGAGCTGCAGGAAGCCTACCTGCCCAAGATGAGTGACGGTACCTGGGGCGGCACCATGTGTCTGACCGAACCGCACTGCGGTTCTGACCTCGGTATGCTGCGCACCAAGGCCGAGACCAATGCCGATGGCAGCTACAAGATTACCGGCACCAAAATTTTTATCTCCGGCGGTGAGCACGATCTGACCGAAAACATTATCCACCTGGTACTGGCACGTGTTGAAGGCGCGCCGATGGGTACCAAGGGTATTTCGCTGTTTCTGGTACCGAAGTTCCTGCCCGATGCTCAGGGTGAAATCGGTGAGCGCAATGGCGTGCAGTGCGGCAGTATCGAACACAAAATGGGTATCAAAGCCTCTGCAACCTGTGTGATGAACTTTGACGGCGCGACCGGTTTCCTGATCGGCGAAGAGTGCCGTGGCCTGAACGCGATGTTCCACATGATGAACTCGGCGCGTCTGGGTACCGCAATGCAGGGCCTGGCTGCTGGTGAGCTGGCTTTCCAGGGCGCGCTGACCTACGCCCGTGAACGTCTGCAAATGCGTTCGCTGAGCGGTCCGAAAAACCCTGATGGCCCGGCTGATCCGCTGATTGTTCACCCCGATGTTCGCCGTATGCTGCTGACTCAAAAAGCCTTTGCTGAAGGTAGCCGCGGTTTCATCTACTGGCTGGCCCAGTTGCTGGATACGTTCTACTTCTCCGATGACGAAGAAGCGGCCAAAGAAGCGGAAGAGCTGTCTGAGTTGCTGACGCCCATCGCCAAGGCTTTTATCACTGAGACAGGGCTTGAGTCTGCCAACTACGGTATGCAGGTATACGGTGGTCACGGCTACATCTCTGAGTGGGGTATGGAGCAGATCGTTCGCGACCTGCGGATTTCCACCCTCTACGAAGGTACCACTGGTATCCAGGCGCTGGACCTGCTCGGCCGTAAGGTCATGGGTACTGGCGGCAAGCAGCTGATGGCCTTTACCAAGATCATCCACCAGTTCTGCAAGTCCCACGAAGGCAATGAGGCCATGGCTCCCTACGTGACCAAGTTGGCCGAATTAAACAAAGAGTGGGGCGAGATCACTGCTAAAATTGGTGAAAAAGCGATGGCCAATGCTGACGAGGTCGGTGCGGCTTCTGTCGATTACCTGATGTACTCCGGTTATGTGTCTCTGGCGTATATGTGGGCACGCATGGCTGCTGTGGCACTTGAAGGTGATGCCGACGATGCATTCCTCAAAGCCAAGCTGCAAACAGCGACGTTCTACTACGAGCGCCTGCTGCCGCGTACTGAGTCACACAAGCTGGCGATGCTGAATGGCGCCGACAGCATGATGGCCATTGCCGAAGACGCTTTCGCTTTCTAATTGGCTAACGTCGTTAATCAGCCATCTTGAATGGCGCTTAAGACCCGCCAATAGGCGGGTTTTTTGTATTATCAACCGAATACACGATTACTGGAGGATTTCCCATGCCCGAGTACAAAGCACCGTTGCGCGATATGCAATTTGTTCTCCACGAGGTTTTTAAAGCGGAATCGCTGTGGCAAAACATGCCGGGAACCTCCGAGGTTAACCGCGAGCTGGCCGACGCCATTCTGGAGGAAAGCGCCAAGATCAATGAAAACCTGATCGCACCGCTGAGCCAACCTGGCCATGAGCAGGGCGTGAGCTGGACCGACGGCGTTGTGAAAACGCCGGATGGCTACCCCGAGGCCTTTAAACAGTTAGCCGAAGGCGGTTGGGGCGGGCTGTCTGGCCCCGAGGCCTACGGCGGCCAGAACATGCCCAAGATGCTGGTATTGCTGTTTGAAGAGATGCTGTACTCCGCCAACATCGCCATGGGGCTCTACCTCACCCTGACCTCGGGTGCGGCGCTGGCAATTGACAGCCACGCTTCCGACGAGCTGAAGGAAAAATACCTGCCGAATATGTACAGCGGCCAGTGGGCGGGGGCCATGTGTCTTACCGAGAGCCACTCCGGTACCGACCTGGGCATGATTCGCACCAAGGCGGTTCCCAATGCCGATGGCAGCTACAGCATTACCGGTACCAAGATTTTTATCACCGGCGGCGAGCAGGACCTGACCGAAAACATCATCCATTTGGTATTGGCGAAATTGCCGGATGCGCCAGAGGGCTCTAAGGGGATTTCTCTGTTCCTGGTACCGAAAATCAAGGTCAATGGCGACGGCAGCCTGGGTGATCACAACGGTGTGAACTGCGGCAGTGTTGAACACAAAATGGGCATCAATGCCTCTGCGACCTGTGTACTGAACTTTGACGGTTCTGAAGGTTATCTCGTCGGGGAGATCAATCGCGGCCTGCAGGGCATGTTTACCATGATGAACTACGAGCGTCTGTCTGTGGGGATCCAGGGCTTGAGTGCCGGCCAGGCGGCCTACCAGTGGTCTTCCGAGTACGCTCGTGAGCGCCTGCAAAGCCGTTCGCCCACTGGAGTGAAGAATCCCCAGGGTCCCGCTGACCCCATTGTGGTACACCCCGATGTGCGCCGCATGCTGCTTACCCAAAAAGCCTATGTCGAAGCGGGTCGCGCTTTTGCTGTGTATGTCGGCAAGCAGCTTGACCTGTCGAAGTTCGGCGAGGGCGATGCCAAGGCAAGCGGCGCGGCAATGGTGGAATTGCTAACACCGATTGCCAAGGCGTTCCTCACCGATAAAGGTCTGGAAGGCACTGTGCTGGGTCAGCAGGTCTACGGCGGTCACGGCTATATCCGCGAGTGGGGTATGGAACAGTTGGTGCGGGACGTTCGCATTGCCCAGATCTACGAAGGCACGAATGGTATTCAGGCCATGGACCTGATGGGACGCAAAGTGGCGGCCAACGGCGGCAAGGCTGTGGCGGCGCTTATCGCAGAAATGCGCGCATTCAGCGCAGAGGCGGCATCGGTTGCCGGTATGGACGAGTTCCTGACGCCGCTGAGCCGCGCGGTGGAC
>JBFEVY010000212.1:0-6391 GCA_041546665.1 Spongiibacteraceae bacterium
GGTGATGGTGCTTATTTTTTACAGCTTTGTCAGTCCGCTTGGCCGCCGGGAGGGCGAGGGCGGATGAGTTTGTTTTTCTCCCATTACAATTACTGGATTGTGATTGCACTGATGATGATCGGTTTCTACATCGTCATTGCGCAGGGCAATCTGGTTAAAAAACTGGTGGGTTTGAATATCTTTCAAACCTCGGTGTTTATTCTCTATATCAGCGCCGGCAAGGTTGCGGGGGGAAGTGCCCCGATATTGGATGACGCGGTCAGCGTGTATTCCAATCCCCTGCCTCACGTGCTGATCCTGACGGCGATTGTTGTCGGCATCGCCACCACTGCCCTGGGGCTGGCGTTAACCATTCGCATCAAGAAAGCCTACGGCAGTGTTGAAGAATCGGATATTTTGCAAAGAGACCGGTCGTGTTAAACCACCTTATTATTCTCCAGGTTATTGTGCCGCTACTGGGTGCCCCCTGCTGCCTGATCGTGGGCCGCGCGCGGGCCGCCTGGCTGTTTGCGCTGGTGGTCAGCGCGGTGAGCTTTGCCATTGCCTGCGGGCTGCTATTGCAGGTCTACGACCTCGGTAGCTTGAGCTACGAGCTGGGGGGCTGGGCCGCGCCCTGGGGTATCGCCTACCGACTGGACCTGTTGAACGCCTGGCTGCTGGTTATTGTGTCATTCAGCAGCGTGGTCGCACTTATCGCCGCACACACCAGCATCCAGCAGGAGATTGCGGCGGAAAAGCAGTTGTTTTTCTACGTTGCCTGGCTGCTTTGCCTGGCGGGGTTGCTCGGTATTCTGGCCACTGCCGATGCCTTTAATGTGTTTGTGTTTCTGGAAATTTCCTCGCTGTCCACTTACACCCTGATCGCGCTGGGCAAACGCCAGCAGGCGCTGTGGGCGGCATTTCGTTACCTGATTATGGGCACCATCGGCGCTACCTTTATTCTGATCGGCATCGGTTTTATGTACATGATGACCGGCACTCTGAATATGGCTGACCTCGCGCAGCGCCTCCCCGACGTACAGGAATCCAACGCGGTTTTCGTCGCCTATGCGTTTATTGTGGTTGGCATCGGCCTGAAAATGGCGATGTTTCCCATGCACTTCTGGCTGCCCAATGCCTACAGTGAGGCACCGTCGATTGCCACGGCATTTCTCGCCGCCAGTTCCACCAAGGTGGCGGTGTACCTGTTGATTCGGTTTACCTATGCCGTGTTCGACGGGCAGCTTGAAACACCTTCGCTGCCGCTGGCAGATATTCTAATCGCCCTCGGTGTGCTGGCGGTGTTCAGTGCATCCACCACTGCGATTTTCCAGGCGGATATCAAGCGGGCGATTGCCTTCTCAAGTGTGGGCCAGATTGGCTATATGATCATCGGCATTGGCCTTGGCACCGTGCTGGGCATGCAGGCCACGCTGTTACATCTGTTCAATCACGCCCTGATGAAGGGGGGATTGTTCCTGGCGCTGGCGGCCATTGTTTACCGCCTTGGCAGCAGCCAGCTCTCCGCCATGCAGGGCCTGGGTAAACGTATGCCGTTTACCTCACTCAGCTTTGTGGTCGGCGGCCTGAGCCTGATTGGCGTGCCCCTCACGGTGGGCTTTGTCAGCAAGTGGTATCTGGTCAGCGCGTCTATTGCGGCGGGTCGCTGGCCACTGGCCATGCTGATTGTGCTCGGCTCGTTGTTGGCCCTGGCCTACATCTGGCGGGTCGTGGAAAGCATGTATTTTAAAGAGGCCCCGGTCGATGCGCCTAAGGGCGAGGCCCCCGTGCTGATTCTTGCGCCATTGTGGCTATTGGTTGCCGCCAATGTGTATTTTGGCATCGATACCCAGTTACCGGTAATGGTGACAGGCGACGCAGCGGGCAGCTTGTTTGAGGACCTCTGGTAATGAACGAGCTGTCTGTGCTGATCAATCTCGCTATTGTCCTTCCGCTGCTGGCGGCGCTACTGCTTAGCGCGGCGGGGCGTTATCCCAATCTCCGTGAAGCGGTATCCATTCTCGTCGGCCTGGTGCTGCTGACAACCAATATTGCGATTTACCGCCAGTGGCAAGCCGGTGCGGAAATTAGCAGTCGCTGGCTTGATGTGCTGCCGGGCCTGGCACTGAGCTTTAAGGTGGAAGCGCTGGGCCTGCTGTTTGCGCTGGTGGCCAGTTCGCTGTGGCCGGTTACCGTGTTGTACGCCATCGGCTATATGCGCGGTCACGGTGAGGAAAACCAAACCCGTTTTTACGCCTGCTTTGCCATTGCAATTTCGGCAGTGATGGCCATCGCCTACGCAGACAATCTCTTTGCCTTGTTTGTATTTTACGAGGTGCTGTCACTGTGCACCTATCCGCTGGTAACCCATGCCGGAACAGAAAAGGCCAAGCAGGGGGGGCGGACCTACCTGACCATTCTGATGGGCACCTCCATCGCCTTCTTCCTGCCGGCCATGATTTACACCTGGGTGATCAGCGGCACGCTGGAATTTCGTCTCGGCGGCATTCTTCCCGAGGCGTTTTCCGGGCCAATGCTGTCAGTGCTGTTGGCGCTGTTTGTCTTTGGTGTCGCCAAGGCGGCAATGATGCCCTTTCATCGCTGGCTGCCCGCTGCGATGGTGGCGCCAACGCCGGTCAGTGCGCTGTTGCACGCGGTTGCGGTAGTAAAGGCCGGTGTCTTCAGCCTGCTGAAAATTCTGGTGTTTGTGATCGGGCTGGAACGCCTGCAGGCCATTCCCCTCACCGATTACCTGTTGTACCTGGCCGGGGCCGGGGTGTTGCTGGCCTCGCTGGTGGCCATGCGTCAGGACAATCTCAAGGCGCGGCTGGCCTATTCCACGGTGAGTCAGCTCGGCTATATCAGCCTGGGTGCGCTGCTCGCGACCCAGAGCGGTGTTATCGGCAGCGCGACTCATATTGCCATGCACGCGGTGGGCAAAATCACCCTGTTCTTTTGCGCCGGCGCAATTCTGGTGGCGAGTCACAAAAGCGAAATCAGCCAAATGCGCGGTCTGGGCAGACAAATGCCCCTCACCATGGCGGCCTTCCTGATTGGTGCGCTGAGTATTATCGGATTGCCACCCACTGGCGGCACCTGGAGTAAATGGCTGTTGCTGAGCGCTACGCTGGATGCCGGGCAGTGGCTGATGATGTCCGTGTTGTTAGTAAGTTCGCTGCTGAATATCGCCTATTTACTGCCGATTCCCGTGCGGGCCTTTTTCCCGGGAGCCGGGGCAGAGGCGGGCCGGCCGGTGGCCATTAAAGAAGCGCCGATGCCGGCCCTGTTGGCCATGGCAATCACCAGCCTTGCCTGTGTGTTGCTGTTTTTCTGGCCGGATATTCCCTATGAACTGGCCAGCGGAATATTTAGTGAGGAGCGCCTGCCGTGAGTGAGTCCCAGGATTTCTTTGACAAGCCGGAAAACATCAAGCGCATTCTTCACGTTGTTTACGGCATCTGTGCGCTGCTGGTGGTGCTCGATTTCATTGTGCACCGTCACACCGAACACCCCTTGGAGGGTCTGTATGGCTTTTACCCCATCTATGGCTTTGTCGGCTGTGTAGTGCTGGTTCTGGTAGCGAAGTTAATGCGTAAAGTGCTGATGCGCGATGAAAACTATTATCAAGGCGATGACGCGCCGGTAGAGGAGGTGGATCATGCTAAGCATTGAACTGCCCCCCTTTCTGATTTTCTATCTCGGCGCGCTACTGGCGGCCTTTTGCCAGGGCCGTATTCGGGCCGTGGTGTTGTTCGCCACCATCGCCCTGAGCGCTCTGAATTTGTGGCAGCTGCCACAGGGCTTCAGTATCACGGCGTCCCTGATGGGGATGGAGCTGATACCGGTACAGCTCGACAACCTGAATCTGCTGTTTGGATATCTCTTTCATATTGCGGCGTTAATTGGCGTTGTCTACTCACTGCACGTGCAGGACCGCCTGCAACAGTCGGCGGCGATGCTCTACGCTGGCAGTGCACTGGGCGCGGTGTTTGCCGGAGACCTGTTGACCCTGTTCCTGTTCTGGGAAATGTTGGCAGTAAGCTCGGTATTCCTGATTTGGGCGCGCGGCAACGAACGCTCTTACCAGGCGGGTATGCGCTATCTGATTATTCAAGTGATTTCAGGCTTGCTGTTGCTGGCGGGAATCATTCTTCACTACCAGACAAGTGGCAGTCTCGCCTTCAGCTATATCGGTCTTGAGGGCACTGCAGCCTGGCTGATCTTTATCGCCTTTGGTATCAAGTGCGCGTTCCCGGGCTTTCACACCTGGCTTACCGATGCCTACCCGGAAGCAACCCCCAGCGGCACAGTATTTTTAAGCGCCTTCACCACCAAGGTGGCAGTCTATGCCATGGCCCGCGCCTTTCCCGGCACGGAATTGCTGGTGACCATCGGCGCGGCCATGGCCTGTTTCCCCATTTTCTACGCGGTAATCGAAAACGACCTGCGGCGGGTATTGGCTTACAGCCTGATCACCCAGTTGGGCTTTATGATCGTCGGTATTGGCATTGGTACCGAGCTGGCCATCAACGGCGCGGTTGCCCACGCCTTTAACGATGTGATCTTTAAAGGGCTGCTGTTTATGTCGATGGGGGCGGTGCTGTACCGCACCGGACGCATCAATGGCTCAGAGCTGGGCGGGTTGTACAAGTCGATGCCGAAAACCACGCTGTTGTGTATTGTCGGCGCGGCGTCCATCTCGGCCTTCCCGCTGTTCAGTGGCTTTGTCAGCAAATCGATGATTATGTCGGCGGCCCTGAAGGAGCACTACAACATCACCTGGCTGTTATTGCTTTTTGCCTCGGCAGGGGTGTTCCACCACGCCGGTATCAAAATTCCGTATTTTGCGTTTTTTGCGCACGACTCCGGTATTCGCTGCAAAGAGGCGCCGCGCAATATGCTGGTGGCAATGAGTATCGCCGCGACCCTGTGTATTGTCATTGGCTGCTTCCCGGGGCTGCTCTATCGCCATCTGCCCTTTGCGACAGATTACAGCGCCTACGACGTAACCCATATTCTCACCCAGACCCAGTTGCTGTTCTTCTCGGCGCTGGCCTTTATCTGGCTGAACCTCAAAGGCCTTTATCCCCCCGAACTGCCGTCAACCAACCTGGACAGCGACTGGCTTTATCGCCGCCCCCTCGCGCGCCTATGGCAGGGCGCCTGGGCGGCCTGCCTGAAACTGGACTCACTATTCCGCGGCGCCTCAACAAGGCTGGGTCAAGCCATGTTGCAGCGCGTAGCGAGCTGGCAAGGGCCTGAGGGCGTGTTCGGCGGGGATATTCCCATCGGCGCTATGGTGGCGTGGATATGTGGCTTGCTCGCGGCTATTTTGCTGGTGCATTTTGTTTAGGGGGTGGGGTGTTCGTGATTGTTCATGGGTTACCCGGGCTCATGATGATTTAAACATGGGCGAAGACCAGAGGCATTTGTCTCATGCCTATGAGGGCGTTATTTTGAACTACCGGATGAATACATAATTAAGCCTTGTTTCTCCAAACTCCTTAAAAATTCTAGCCGCTTCTCAATAATTGCATGCTCTTCTTCTAAGCTGCCAATCAAAGCATTGCCATTTTTATGGGACTTGGAATCTAGTCCGGCGCCTTCAATACTACTCTTTATTTGAGCTATTTCGCCTTCTATTTGTAACAAACGTTCTGCAGAGTGTTGATACATATCAGATGGCGGTACGAAAGCGTTTAGCGTACCGCTGCACATAAACAAAATTCCTGCTATAAGAACTCTGGCTTTCATGAATACTTTCTTTTGTTTAACGCCCGTATCTGTGGGCAACCGTAGTGGAGCATTTTTTGTGGTAAAAGCGCAGCGACCACAAACAATACGAAACGTAGGTTGCTCCACAGCATACGCTTGTTAGGGCTTCAATTTCCCAGGCGGATAAGCTCATCTAACTCCGCCTGTAGCCTCGCAGTTCGCTCATTTGTCAGTGATTCTAGCTCAGAAGCATAGATAACGGGATAAATGGTACCGCCTTTGTAACTTGACGCTGCCGCTTCAGCTTGACTAACACTGTAACGCTCCCATTCTATTTGGCTACTCATCAGCGCTCGACTTTCAAAGTCTCCTAGTCGGCTATCTAATCCAGCAATTGCTCGTTGCATTTTTTCTTTAGCTTTTTCCAATTTCACACTTGCCCGTTTATTGAGATCGAGTTGTGTTAAGTTTTCAGACTCATTTGGTTCGATAAGCGGAGTTGATTCAGATTGAAGAATGACTGTGTTGCTTTGGATCGCCGCTTCTTTACCAGTAATCATGGCTTCAAGTTGCCGTATACCGTTTATATCAACTCCTTGATCACTCATCTGCTTATGGATATCTAATAACTTCTTATGCTTATCGATTGCCTCGATCTGAGGCTTGCTCTCAATTTTTCGCTTTAGAAGGTACCCAA
>JBFEVY010000362.1:0-3372 GCA_041546665.1 Spongiibacteraceae bacterium
CCCGCAGCAATTATTGTGATCAGTGCCCACTGGGAGGCCTCGCTTCCCAGTATTACTGCCGGTGCAAATCCAGCGCTAATTTACGACTACTACGGCTTTCCGGAAGAGTCCTATCAGATTGGCTATCCCTGTCCGGGTAACCCCGCCCTGGCAGCACAGCTTCACAAGGCGCTGGACAACGCGGGAATCACGTCCCGGCTGGATGAAAACCGCGGCTTTGACCACGGCCTGTTTGTGCCCTTGAAGATTATGTATCCCGAGGCGGATATCCCCTGCATCCAGCTGTCTTTGGTGAGCAGCCTGGACCCCGCCGAGCACATCCGTATTGGCCGGGCGCTGCAAAATCTGGACTGCGAAAACCTGCTGGTGATTGGTTCCGGGTTTTCCTTCCACAATATGCGGGCCTTTTTCGCGCCGGAAACGGCGGAGTCCCGGACATTGAACGAGAACTTTGAAGGCTGGCTGGCAGAGACCTGTGGTGATCCCGATCTCACTGAGCATGATAGGGCGCAGCGACTGATTGATTGGGATGCAGCGCCGGGTGCGCGCTATTGCCATCCGCGTGAAGAGCATTTGCTGCCCCTGCATGTGTGCTACGGACTGGCGGAAAAGCCCTGTTCCGAAGTGCTTGAGCTGCGTATATTGAATAAAAAAGCCAGCATGGTGCTCTGGTAAGCGGAGCGGATTCGCTCGTTCTCTTCGCGTTCTGTTCAGTGTGCCGCCCCGACCATTCAACCAGGGACGGATATGAAACTCACCGCGTTACAGGCCTACAATATCGAAAAGGCCCTGATAAAAGGCCAGACCATTGAGGCGGTGCGCCTTTACCGGGAAGCTACCCAGTGTGACCTGGCGGAGGCCAAGGCCGAGGTCGACAAAATAACCGCTGAACTCAAGGAGCAGAAGCCCTGGCATTTTAAAGGTCAAACGGCTGAGGCCGTGCCACCTGAGAAAAAGCCTTTCAAGCTGGGTAAAGGTTTTCTCGCGCTTTTCCTGTTGGTCGATGGGCTTGTGTTTGGCGCCATTGCCTACTTTTTTGTGCTGCGGGTGGATTCACCAGAACCGCGCGCCTTGACTGAAGCGGTGCGTTCCGTCGCAACTGGCTCACCAGCCAGTCAAAGTGAGGGCCGACCCAAAATCCTCTTGCTGCCGAGTCATCCCGATGCCGACTCCTACACCGCCGAGCTGGACAGCGATGAAGACTTTCACTCCTTATACCAGCGCAAAATAAAGAGCTTCAGCTATATCCGCAGAAAGAACGGCAGCAGTCGCGATTTCGACGGCAGCAAGCTGGAGAAAAAAATCAAAACGGCGAGAAGCCAGCTTGCCCTGCAGCGGGTGGCGCCGCCCGGAATTTCGCCCACCCTTATCGCGGGTAGCGTGAATCAGCCCGTGTTAGACGGGGTGATGGGGGCGGCAGAGTGGGCTTCGGCAACGTCGGTGGTCGTGGATGAAGCCCTGGGAACCAAACTCTATCTGCAAACCGACGGCCAGTGGCTGTTTATAGCCTGCGATGCACCGGCAGAAACCACGGCGAAGGGCTATGACCAGCTTCGCGTGTATTTTCATGCCGGTCTGGTGGATCAATTGGTGAATGAGCGCATTCACATTGGCCGCAAGCCGGGGCTGACGAGTATCCGTCAGACCGGATTCCGCTGGCAGGGTGCGCCACCCAAGGACGAAGATGAACGTTGGAAGCGCTTCAGCATTAGTGACTGGGGCCTGTACCGCTACGCGAGGGGCACCTCTTCCATGGTTGCGGGGCACCGCCAGTATGAGGCCGCCATTCATCTCGGCGAGGCGGCCTTGCACCCCGGTGTGCCCTTTACCCTCTACGCGGAAATTGAAACGGATCCGCTGAAAAACGCACAGGGAAAATTTGTAGAGCGCCAATACCTGGGTGAACTCGGTGACGCCAACAACCCGAAATGGATGGTGTTCTGAGCGCGTTCGATTTCATCAAACGACACTGGTGCATTGTAGGCTGAGCTGGCTTAATGCAATCAATTATCAATAACTGGCGGTCCCGATGCGACTGCGTTATAAATAATGGTCGAATCAACGTGCAGCGGCAACGCTGACTCCAGAACACTTCAATAGGAGAATAGAATGGCGAACGAGGGTTATCACGAGCCGGTAAGCGAATTAAGCGATGAAACACGGGATATGCATCGGGCGATTATCTCGCTGATGGAAGAGCTGGAAGCCGTAGATTGGTACAACCAGCGCGTAGATGCATGCAAAGATAAAGAATTAAAAGCGATTCTGGCCTATAACCGCGACGAGGAAAAAGAGCACGCCGCCATGGTGATGGAATGGATTCGTCGCAAAGATCCCACCTTTGATAAAGAACTAAAAGACTACCTCTTTACCGACAAGCCGATTGCGCACGAGTAAGGTCATACGCAATCGCCAGCTCCTCAAGGACGAGGACAGATGCGCATAGCAATAGCGGGCAGTTCCCGACGACGGGGCGAGGCGCCCCGACCGCCGATTTATTTAGCGCTACAGTAATTGGCGCAGATTAGCGCCCGCTTCCCATCCCCTGGCCTTTACCGCCGCCCATGCCTTTGCCCATACCTTGTTGCTGTGCAGGCATATCCGGCAAGGTCATATTTTGCTCACGCGCACGCTCTTGCATAAGTTTGTGGTGTTCCGCGCGGATAGCGTTCCGTTCCTGCTGGCTTGCTGCGGCCTGAAGTTTGGCGCGGTAAACGTTGCGTTCCTGTTGCGTCATTAACTGGCTGCCGTAAATCGTCTCCTGTGCCTGATTGGCGGCGAGAGCAACGCCGCCAGAGGTGAGTAGGGCTGCGGTGAGAAGTGAAGAAAGAAAGATGTGCTTTTTCATAGTGACCTCGATAGAAAATCGTCCCCGCTTTATCGCAGTAGCAGAGTAAGAGAAAGCCGATACCGGCAATATGATCCTCGTCAAAATAGGGCGGGATAATTGGCACCCTGCAAAGCCGGGCGGGGCGCACAGTTTGCACGCAAAATCATGGCATCCAGCGTTTAGCTGTATTACAAGTAGGCACAGGCAAAAAACGACAGCTTAAGAGGCGAGCGGCGAGTGATATCGCGCCGCCAATTATAAGGAGAAAGCCGATGCCCCTTGTCAAAAACCAGGAAATCGAAACACTGGAGTTGCCAGGTTTGCGGCATCAAACCATTGCTGGCGCGGCACAAGGCGTAAAAACTATGGAGGTCTGGATGCAGACCATGGCCCCGGGCGCCGCCACGCCAGTGCATTGTCACGCCTGCGAGGAAGTGATTTTAATCCTGTCGGGGTCGGGAAGGTGTACCATTGCCGGCGAGACATATCCATTCGGCCCGAACTCCACCCTGATTATAGAGCCGGATGTAATACACCAGATC
>JBFEVY010000014.1:0-22024 GCA_041546665.1 Spongiibacteraceae bacterium
CAGGCACTCAACCGCTCAACGAAGTCGACGCGCTTTTTTCCGACAGCGCAAAGCGCAATATCGGCTTGATTAGAGACATTCCAATACTGATGGATTACTGGACAGCCGGCGTCGACGCCGAGGGCAATCTTATTTATCAGCCGGACATTTACGAACGGGACGCCGCGTTAATTCAGGCACTCAATCGCTAGCCTTTGATCACAGCCATCCCGTGCCAGGTTTATTTGGCGCGGGTGACGCAGGCCTCAGGCAATCGTTTCACCCCGGTCAGTAACGACATAACAAAGGCAATCGCTTTTCGCGATAACGGGGTTGGCCGTAATCATAAAGGCCTTGATGTCCTGCGCCGGGTATAATTTTCCATCTTCTATCCGCAGAATTTTTTCGCTTATTTCCTGGCCCTGGCCATTCACCGTGCGAAAACAATGCCGTACGCTCTCACCCACCCAACCCAGGCAAACATCGGTCTTCACAACGCCGAAATTAAGGTGTTCTATATCTGCCCTTAGGGTCAGGTCAGCATCGGTCGAGGGCGACTCACCGTAGGCCAGTCGAATACCGTCATTCAACTCAACACGAACAGGTTGCCGCAGGACATCGAGATTCCAGTCCGCCGCGGGAGTCACCAGCACATCCTCCGCAGCGATATAGCGCTGCAAACCTTCATAAGCGAGCGCGTGGGCATGATCGTCCTGTGCGCCACCCACTTCAATCGTCACCGTGGGCACATCGCGTTCGGAAAATTCCATCAGTGCACCGAGCCGCAGGTCGGTGTACATCAGACGCTCGGTAAACAGTGAAGTCAAAGCCAGGTGCCGCTCATCCAGGTTGATGGTCACCCCAAATGATGGCCCGGTTCCCGAGGTATTGTGCATATCGATCAGCGCTTCTGGCCGCGCGGTATGCAATAAATCCAGTATTTGCTCCGCCACCTCCCCTTCAAACCCCGTGTACGGCGCCCGAAAACAGCGATTCATATCCCTGCCCTCTGGCAGTTGGCGGGTAGAAAACACCGGCGAGAGTTTCGCCGCGGGTATATTGCCAAAAATAAAAATCAGATTCGTCGGCGGGACAAGGCCCTGCATCAACCAGCGGTGCACAGCAAAAAAGCCGGAAGGCTCATTGCCATGTAACAAAGTAACCAGGGCGCGGGTCCGCGATGGGTTCTTGCCTGTAACGCGAATTACCGTCGGTTTGCTCAACTGCGCCAGAAATTCGTCGGGGCTTCTGGCTATCTCTGCGGGACTGGGATTATCGAACACATCAAACAATTTCAACACTCCATTCATGTAAAGGCAGACCACTGTCGCTATTTGCCATATAACGCTCGAGCATGGCGGTATAGGCGTCGTTTACAGAGGCGTTTTTCCGCAATTTTTGGACAATATCGCGCTGCCAACGCGCCCCGGACATACGACAAGCCAAACGCCCGCGCAGCACATCAAACAATCGGCTAACTTCTGTTTGCGCAAGACCGGAATGCGCCAGGGCCTCTTCGGCGGGGGGTAACAGCTGCGCAATAATATCGGCAACAGGTTGATCCAGCATTTCAAAATAGCCGTCTCCCGGCCAGATCAACTCCGCATCCAGCCCGTTCTTGGCAGCGCGGTAAAAATTGTGTTCCGCATAGTGGAAGGGCATCACCGACGCGATATGCTCGATATCATCGAGCATAGCCATCGCCGCACCGATTAAAAACAACCCATTGGCGCTCATATCAATCGGTGTCGGCCCGGCTGGAAGCGCGCGCATCTCAATCCGCAAATGACCATTATCGTGTTCATCGTAAACCGCCCGATTCCACGGCCAGGTTGTTCCATGATGCAATTTCAATGCGGCGAGTTCCGGCACGCCACCCTCACCAAACACCTCCCAGGGACGTTCATCACCAACAATGGGAATCAGGGGCGAGTAAAGTGTCGGAGCAACCGCGAACGCCTCCCAGGCATGACGCAGCCAGCCGTTGCCAAAATATACCCGCGGGGGGTGACGCCAGGCCTTCTGGTTCGGCGAGCGGCTGTCGATGGACTGGGTAAATAGCGCCACCCGAGTTTCATCCCAAAGATTTTTCTGAAATAAACCCGGCGAATTGGCCCCTAGCGCCAGTGCCAGAGGGGTAATCAATTGCACCGCGTTGTAGTAATCCGCAAAACGTTCAGCCGGCACCCGCCAGTGAAGCTGATAGGAGGTATTGGCGCCCTCCAGAGTCACCTCATCGGTCTCCAGGTGCATGCTGTCTTCTCCCGAAATATCGATGCGAAAGGGGCCGCCGCGCTGCTCGCGCAAGGATTTGGCCAGCACCCGATATCGAGGGGTATCGGTCATCATCTCAAGCCTGAAATCCTCCTGCTTCAGCGTCGGCAGTATGCCAATTGATACCAACTTTCCCCCCATAGGAGCTGCGACGGCATTGATATTGTTTACCGCCTGTTGCAGCTCAATTTCACTCGCGAGAAAGGGGGCCCCCGCAAACGGCTGTGGAGACAAGTTGTATTCTAGGTTGAAACGATTCAATTCCACAGTGAGAAGGGGATCATTCAACTGCTCGCTGATTGCCGTATTGATGGGTCGCACCCGGCCCTTGTCACCGACAATGTAGAATTCGACTTCTGCGCCAATGGAAGACGGCCCCTCTCCAAAACCTTCCCGCTGTAAAAGCGCTTGCAACACTTCAAGTTCAAGACGCACCCGCGCCATGAAATCCTGATAATCCTGCGCTTGAAAGGTCTCGTTTGTAATCAATAACCCCATTTACTTCCTCCGGCCAGGGCTCAATCTCTTCAGGATAACGCTGTCATTTACAACGGCGCAAATCGCAATTGCACCAAAATCAGAGGACCTTAGTGAGGGGCAGTAATCGGTATAAAGCTGCATGCAAACGCTTGCTCCAGGGAACCGCTGAATCCGGATTAAAGTCGACGGTGGTTTGCCAGCTATTCGCTGGATCGATATCCCGCAAAATACTGCTGGTCAATTGCCCGGCAAGAATCTCGTTGTCGGCAAAAAGACCCACTTCCGTGTTCAGGTTCGCAGAGCGCGGATCCAGATTGAAAGTCCCGATGAAGAGCTGCGTACCGTCGATCACCATGCTTTTCGCATGAATGGCAAACACCGGCCTATTTTCCGCTAAGCGTGGAAATCGTTTAATCAAATTCTCCTGAATTGCGGGGTGGGGTTTAAACTCAAAAATCTGTACCCCCGCCGCTAACAGCTTACGTCGCACTTTCTGATAGCCGCTAAAAGCCATCAAGTTGTCGGTTGAAGCCAGCGAATTAGTTGAAATCTTGACCTCTACCCCGCGCTCGACTAAGGCCGCTAACAGCGACACTCCTCCTGGCTCCAACACCAGATAGGGGCTTTGAATCAGCACCGATCGCTTCGCTGCCTTTAGCTTTTCCAGCAAAAATCGTGTTGATTCACCGCCGCCGGTCAGGCGCGAGTGTTGCTCATTTTTGCCGGGAACGTCACTAAAAAAGGTCACATCCCCCCAAACCAGTTCACGGGTCAGCGCGGGGAAGAACTCCGGCACCTGGGCCAGCATATCCCTCACCTCTGGCTCAAAATTCCGGGGATCGGCAGCGTATTGATGCAGCATGGTTAGTGGTTTTCAACCTGCTGCGGCGTCGGCCTTTCCGCAGACTCACTGAGCAAGTCGTCAACGGACACCGCCAGAGTACTATTCCAGAATTGGTTAAAATTCTCGCGCATCGCCGCCACGGCCTGCCCCATGAGCAATACATCCCTGTCCCTGAAATTGTATTGGCCGTTGTAGTCGAAATATTCATCCGCCATATTGCGTCCACCCGTAATACCAATCAGTTGGTCGAAGATGGCCGTCTTATCGTGCATGCGCTGATTCGCCCCGCGAAAATCCCGCAATACGTTGCCCAATTTGGCAAGTGTCGAGACACCGACGGAATGGACAGGATTGTAGATTTTTATCTGAACATTGGGGTGGGCCGCCAGCGCGAGAAGCGTTTTGTCCTGAGCGTCGATCAACAGATCATCAACCAGCACGCGCACCCGAACGCCGCGCTCAGCGGCCCGCAACAAGGCTTCACCCGCGAGGATGCCGATATTGTCTGTACTCCAGATAAAGTACTGAACATCAATACTTTCCCGCGCCTGTTGAGTCAGCCAGGCGCGACTCATCAGCGCCTCCTCCCCATACTCTAGAATATAACTCCCGGTCGCCTGTTCAAGTCGGTCAAGGCATATCAGGCAGTGTTGCTGTATTGTGCCGCGAAGCGAATCACCACCGGCACCCGCCGCAACAACCGGCATAAAGAGAAGCGACAGGCATAACACACCGGCGCGCAATAATATTTTCTTACGTCCTGCCATCAAAGCGTAGACCTTACCTTTGAGTCGATGATGAACATGCCGTCTGCGGTCAATTGCGCTTGCATCGGCCTTGACTTAAAACTCAAACAGAACAGCCCTGCGGTCAATAATCTTTGCTCCACACAAGGTTCACGTCAATTAAACGACAGTAACAGGCCCGCCTGCCAGAGATAGAAAATCGCGGCGAGATAGATCAACAGTGCAACAACCAGGAAATAAAACCCCACTTTTGCAATTGCGGTTCCCCCTGGCGTCGCCGCGAAACGATAAGCCCTGAGATAAAGAAAAATCATCAGGATTACCATTAGAAAGGCAATCATGGCGCGCTCGGCCAACACCATACTGACTACCTCCAAAACCGGGCCGGTGGCACTACGCGACCAGACCACCCGGTCTTCATACACCCGCCCTCCTGATACACCTATCACCCGAACCGCGTTGTTCCCGGAAACCAATTCAATATCCGGCCAGATAAAACGCCGAATCTCGTCCGGAGACTGCTCTCCGTAGGATTGACCGTTCACCCACAGCTCCAGCGAATCCAGATTTGAATAGACCTTGATATCAACGCGCTTGGCCACCCGGCTAGTGTGGCGTTTATCCGCGAGGTGCACCATGGGCGCGGCGGACCAGTTCGCCTGATAGAAATAGTAAGCATCTTTCTTGATACGGCGATCATAGGTGACCAAACCTTTGTCGTTCTGACCAAAGGTGTCGCCCTCAGTGCGATTGTGAGAACTAAAATCAAACATAGCCCAGACAAAACTACCCGCGAGAAAGTCGCGCTGCACTATGCTTTGCCAGGCAGCCTCGTGCTGATGCGCCTGCCAATTTTCAGGGTGAAAGGTATCGCCCACCGCGTAGGGTTTGTCCAAATGATCGCTGTGCTGGTAGACGCTTCCCCCGGAACCGTATTCGCTCACCCCAACAGGGCGCTGTGGCATGGCGGAGTGGGTGGTATCAGCCCAGGCACCCAGGCCGTCTACATCACCGTAGTACCAACCGAAATAGCGATTCCAGAACTGCAGGTCTGTGATATTGTTGATTTCGCTGTGGGTATCGGCAGCGAAGGCCGCCGATACCGTCAGCCGGGTTGGATCCTCGCGCTTAGCCCGCGCCTGCACATCGCGCAAAAATGCCGTTGCATCATGGGCTCCCTCAACATCGGGCAACTCATTATATAAGCCCCAGAATGCGACTGACGGGTGGTTGTATTGCTGACGAATCATCTCCGTCAATTGCTGCAATAGATTATCTCGAAAGGCAATGCTGTCGGTGTAGCCGCCAATCGGCCCGATGGGAAATCCCACGAAGGGAATTTCAGACCAGACGAGCATCCCGGCCCGATCAGCGAGATTGAGCGAATACTCAGCATGAGGGTAGTGCGCCAGGCGCAGGGCATTGGCCCCCATCTCACGAATAAGCTGAAAATCCCTATCCCGCTGCTGCGTCGACAAGGCAGCCCCCGCCCCCGCCCAGTCCTCATGCAGGGCCACGCCCTTCAGTTTTACCGGCCGGTCATTCAAAAATAAACCGCGCTCGGCATCGACGCGAATCTTTCTCAGTCCCAGGCTCTGTCGCACCCGATCAACCACGACGCCATCCGCCAGCAGCTCGACATCAACCTGATAGAGATAAGGGTCTTCAGCTCCCTGCCAGAGATGGGGCGACTTGATATCCAATGTCTGGCTGACGCCCTTTACCTCCCCCGCAGCCAAGGTTGCCTGCTGAATATACTCCGAGATAAGCTCGCCGCTGGCATCGCTTACCCGTACCACTATGTCGACGATTTGAACCCGTTCTGAGCCATTGTCCAACTTTGTCAGCACCCCGACCGAGGCCCGCTCTGCTGTCACCGAACGCTGGGTGAGGTACACCCCAGGGCCGCCGTAATCCGTCACACTGATATTCACCGGATGGGTAGCAATCAGACTGACCGGGCGGATCAGCCCACCGTAGATATTGAAGTCCCCCTGCAAGGGCGCTATATCGTCAAACAGGCTATTGTCGACAACCACCTCAAGCGCGTTGGGCTCGCCAAATTTCACCACGTCGGTAATTTCAAAGACAAAAGCGCTATAGCCGCCGCGATGTTGGCCAAGGGAATGACCATTCAAGCTAACGTCTGCAACCAGATTGGCGCCTTCAAAGCGCAAGAACAGACGCTTGCCCTTCAGGCCTTCATCGATATCCAATTGTTTCTGGTAAGTGCCTTTTCCGCGGCTATATTGCAGGCTTTTAAGCCGCTGCAGCTCGGCGTCCCACAACTCCTCCGCATTCCAACTGTGAGGAATATCCACCCGCTTACTGTAGGCCGTGTTAAACAGGTCAGTGGCGTTGAATTGCCAGTCGGCATTCAAGTTAATCGACACCCGGTCAGACGCAACGGCAACCACATCCGACACCGCAGGCTGCGGCACCGCCATAAGCGGCATTCCCCATATCAGCGCCAAAAATAGAGCGAATAGTGTTGCGCAATACTTCCCGACACCCCGGGTGGTGAACTCGTCCATCAATTCTCTCTAACAGCTGGTGGTCATTACTATGCTGGTAATGTAAACGACTCGCAAATATCATCAATAGCGGTTGTTCACAGTCCAGCTATCCCGGACGCTATTGCGTACCCGCCTCGTGCCACCTCCTCTTCAGTTCATGGTGATTCCGCCAAGGCTTTTCTTGCGGGGCCTTTAGCAACAGCTTTTGCCGCGATAGTTCGATAGTATGAACGCCGTCCGAAACGGGCGCTTTTTATCTGCGGTGCAACGCCACCCATACGACGGGCTTGGAATGACAACTCAACACACAACGCTGAATACTTTCCCCGAAAGACTCAAAAAGCTGGTCGCCCTCGCCTTGCCGATTTTCATTGGCGGTGCCGTCATGACCAGCTACCACCTGATCAATGCCTTCTGGGTTGGCCGACTCGGCCCCGATTCCGTCGCCATTGTTGCCACCTGTTTTCCGATCAACCTGCTGATGATCTCCATTGGCAGCGGCCTCTCACAGGCCACCTCCATTATGGTCTCACAGCACCACGGCGCAGAAGACTACCCCGCCCGCAACCACCTCGCGGCGCAGGCGATGACCACCGTCGCGCTGTTGGCACTGCTGCTGTCGACATGCGGCTATCTCTTCGCCCCCCATATTTTGAAACTCATGGTCGGCGATGGGGAACTTGCCGGTAACGCGCTCGCTTACCTACGCATTACCTTTATGGGCACATTGTTTCTTTTTATTGGCGCAATCTATCAGTCCATATTGCGCGGCATCGGTCAGGCCCGTGCGCCGCTGCGCGTTGTTGCCGGTAGCGTGTTACTGAATGCACTCCTTGATCCTCTGCTTATTTTTGGCGTTGGCCCCTTCCCCGCCATCGGCGTTACCGGCGCGGCCTACGCCACCGTCATCACTCAATTTATCGCAGCGGTAATTGGGGTCCGGCTAATGCTGCGCCCGGAATACGGTATCGAGATCAAACGGCAGCACCTGCGCCCCAATTTCGCAATAATGATCGCGCTAATCCGACTGGGGCTGCCTGCCTCAATCGAACAATCCATGCAGGCCATCACCGTCACCGTCATGACCACCCTCGCGGCAAAATTCGGCGCGGCGGTGCTTGCGGCCTACGGTATCATTTTCCGCGTGTTGACCTTTTCCCTGATTCCCAGCCTCAGTATTGCCATGGCAACCTCGATCCTCACCGGTCAGGCCGCCGGCGCCGGTGATAAACAAAATATTCGCACCATTGCCAAAACCTCTGCCCTGTTCGGGCTCAGTTTAATGCTCTGTATCACTGCCACTCTGTTTTTCTGTGCAACACCGATTATGAAGGTGTTTGTCCCCGATGCCCCGGAGCTGATTCAACACGGTACCCAAATTCTGCGCATACTGGCCCTGTCACTGCCACTCACAGGCATTCAAATGGCGGTAAACGGCAGCTTTCGCGGCACCGGCAATACCTTCAACGTAATGCTAATCACTCTGTTTGGCATCTGGGCAATACAAATACCCACCGCCTATGTGCTCTCGCAACACACCAGCCTGGGAGTAACAGGCTTGTGGTGGTCCTCGGTCATCGCGGCGCTGATCAGCACATCGATCACGCTGAGCTATTACCAAAGCAGCGGCTGGCTGAACAAGAACCTGCGGGAAGGCCACGAACCACCGGCCGTGAAGCTGCCCATCGGCGAAAAGGACGCGGGATAAGCGAAAGCCGCCGACCTCGCCTTGCTGCATAACTGGTCATTTTTTAACCAAAAATAGAGAGAACCTGACCGCAGGTAAATTTTGCAATTTTTTCGTCACAAGATGTTGTTTTTTGTTTTTAAATCCGTATGATAGGCGCCTCTTTCGGGGGCCGTTAGCTCAGTGGTAGAGCAGTTGGCTTTTAACCAATTGGTCGATGGTTCGAATCCATCACGGCCCACCATCTTCCCCGATTTATCCATATCCTTTATCAGCAGCACAAAACCCTCTGCGCGTTTAGCACAACAATTCAGCGATGCACTACCACGCGCGCGATAACACGTTTCTGCCGCTCAATGGCCTCCTCCGGCAAGCCAATAAAGTCCGCCAATTTTCCCGGCAGAAGCCGGTAGTCGAGTTCAACCTCAACCTCAGCAACTTCCGCTGGCAGTGAATAGCTCAGCATACGGGTTTCATCTGAGCGAAGACGATTGTCCCGCTTGAGGGTTTTGGAAAATGGCGCAGGCACAGACTTGCCATTTTCGTCGACGTAGACCTTGTTAAATACCGCCCGGGGGTCCTCGGCCATAGGGTCCGCTGCGAAGTTCTGCCATACCACGGCCTTATTGGCGTCCCGGCCGATAATTCTGACCAGGGCAAGCCGGCCCGGAAAGCCGCTGGGAAAAGCGTGCGCGCTACGGTTTTTCAAAGTCAGTATAAGGTTCTGGCCTTTTATCTCGGCGGCCATACTCACCGCCTGTTCCAGAATCGCCAGGTCATTCTGATACCAGGCGCGATGTGGCCCGGCAAAAGCATGGGAGCGATGCACCTCCTGTCGACCAAAGGCGCCAACCGGCCCGGCCAGCTCCGGCATATGGCAGCTCACACAGGTCTGGCTGGTATCGCGGCGCTCAGCGTACTCGGGGCCCGTGGTACAAGCCGCGGCGTTACTTGGCGTTTTGGTGGCATCGTGACAGGCAAGACACAGCGTTTCACCGTCACGCAGTGCAGTAATACCTTCGCCGGTGGGGTGTACCGGCGAAATACCAAAGGCCAGATCGCGACCTGTGGCCAGCTTGTCATCATCTCGAAACTGCAGGGCTTTGGCACCCGCTCGGCCACCGTCACGGTGCACCGCGTCAATATTGTGGCAGGTTGCGCAAGACACGCCAGCCATGGCCGCAGGGGTAGAGGTATCCTGCGGCGAGCGCGGGTTGTGGCACTGCGCGCATTTTCCAGCAATGTGGGCGCCTTGCTTTTGCATGCGCACCGCCCGCATTGAACCGTATATCGGATCATTGTCGTGATGCGCGCGGCTGTGCATGCTTTGCTTCCACTCGTTGACAACGGTTGCGTGACAGCCGGCACAACTCTCAGGCTGGTCAACATCAATCATTGCCTTGCCACTCAACTCATTGGGCGTTATCGCAAACGCGCAGCTCACGCCAACCAAGCTTATGAACGCCAGCACATTCGATGTTTTGAGAGTAAATGCGAAAAACGCTTTTCGCCATTGAAGTGCTTGGAAGTCCATTAGAAATCCACCTTTAGTAAAATAGTTTAAACATCAAGCAAACCACTGAAACGTCTCCTGACATTAGGCACTCAGCGAATATGCCCTGGCTCGTCGCGCTCCAGATAGGCTTCCTCTTCCTCAGTCAGATCAATCTCATCAAAGCCGGTGAGCATCGGCCGCACATGTTCGGCAAAGGAGTGCCCGGTCGTCAGCAGGTAGACATGGATGATAATGAAAGCCAGCATCGCGAAGGCAACAAAGGTATGCGCCAAGGCAACCGCGCTGAAGATTGCCCCCGCTCCGGGAATTGTCGACCACAGCGCATAGAGCAGATAGGCCAGGCCGGTCACCCAGATCAGCGGAAACAACAGTAGTTTCAGCGCCAGATAGGACAGCGCCTGCAGGGGGTTGTGTTTGCGCCAATAGGCCTTGCGATAGGGGTGCCGCTCCCCCTTGAAAATTCCCCAGGCATAAAAACGCGCCACCTGCCCCAGGCCCTTGGCCGTCGGCACGTAATGGCGCCAGTTACCGGTGGTCAGGTGCCAGAAAATCGCGAACACCCACAGCACCATCAAGCCGATCGCGGCCACCGTGTGCACGCTGACTGCCGCGTAAAAATCCAGCAGCGGGTTAACACCGTGCACCGCAAAACCGGAAAATAGTAGCGCGCTGACCAGCAGCACCTGCGACCAATGCCAGAAGCGCTCGAAACGGCTGTAGAGAAGAACCTGGCGCACGCTCATAATCCAGACCTCCGGCGGCCCGCCACCCAGCGAACCAGGCCGTGCCCGGCCACGCCGCCCAGCGAGCCGAAAATCATCAACAAGCCGACAGCGTCGACCCAGAAACTGGCATCGCGGCCAGGCATGTAGAAGCCATCCAGTTCGGCCAGGCGACCATTGCGGCTGTGGCAGTCATTACAGGCCAGGGCCTGCTCCGCTGGCGCCACCATATGGGTAATCGGCCAGTAGGAGAGCGTGTCGATAAAGCCGTACTCGCCGCTATAGTCGATATCGTTTTTGCTCATGCCCTTGTCGATGGCGTCTGCAAAGTTGTAGTTGCCCCAGAACGCCTTGTCGTCCTCACCCCACAGGTGCAGGTAAACCAGCGTATTGCGGCCTTTGTCATAGGGCTGCACCGTGTGCATTTGCTTAAAGGGCCAGATGCGCGAAGCGGGGTCGTCGGCTGAACCTTCAAAGTGGTTGATATCAATCGGCGCCTGCGCGGGATCAAATGTTGTGTCAATCGTCGTGTACACCATCTGCCCATCGAACCAGGCGTAGTATGGCGGCACATCCTCAGCGTATTTAAAATTGCCCTTGATCGACTTGTAGGTGGCGCGGTGTTCGCCATTGCCCTGAGTGTATTCCTTTTCCTTATAGCCTATTCCGTCCTTGGTCTTGCCGGCGGTGCGCCAATCCCAGTCCACCATTGTGGCAACACCGCCGCGGGCGATCTCGGGGATATGACAGGTCTGGCAGGCGACCCGGTCGACGTGATTGTTCAGCTTGATCCCCGTCAGCCCCTTGCCCTGATGCGGCGCATCGCCGTGGCAGGATTCACAGGTGGCGACATCGCGGCGCAGGCCCGGCAGGCCCGTGCCCTTGGTATCCTTGGCGATCACATTGTAGCGACTGCCGGCCCATTGGTGCTGATGGCTGACGTGACACTGGCTGCAGCTGAAATTCTGGCCGTCCGCCGCCATATGGACATCCAGCGTTTTCGGTGGGTGAATCAGCGACGAATCCAGATCGCCGTGTTTGACGCCATCACCGCCGCCGCCGAAGAAATGGCAACTGCCACAGTTTTCCCGCCCTGGCAGCCCCACGCTCTGTGCCGCAGCGGTCCAGTCAATGGGCTCCTTGCCCTCAAACATGATTGAGCAGGAGGCGTCGCCTGCGGAATTGGGTGTTTTGTAATACTTGCCGGTGCGGTCGTGGCACACCAGACAATCGATGTTCGAGGCATCGCCAAAGTCGAAGCTGTCGTCCTTCCAGCCATAGCCGGCGTGGCACTGCGCGCACATACCCTCATTGCCTCGAGCGTTGGTGCAGTAATTATTGATCAGGGTCTTTTTGCCGAGCTTCTGCCCAGTCTTGGGGTGATGGTATTCCCAGGTCCAGTGAATCGATTTCATAAACTGGGTGCCCGCTTCTGTGTGGCAGCTCAAGCAGGCGCGGGTGACATCCGGGCCGCTATTAAACGGCCCTTGTAGGATGTCGTATTTGCTGTGATCCGCGGTGGAATTGCTGTCGGTGCGCCGGGTTGGGTTGACGCTGGATTCGAGACGGAAGTGCATATTGGAATCAGTCACTTCCACTGCAGCAGCCTCTTCAGAGGCGAAGGCCGTTCCCGAAAGCAAGGCTGGAATGGTCAAAAGCAGGCCAGATAGCGCATACGCTAACCGCCGACATACCGCCCTGCGTATGCGCATCAACAATCGCTGGATCACGACTCGGCAGAGCTCAATTACCGCAATTGCAAGCGGTGCTTTCTGCGGAGTTTTCCTCGGCAGGCGACAAGGTACCACTTAACCACCCGGCAACGGCGGTATCAGGATCTGTACAGCTGGTAGTTACCGGTTCAACACCGCGTTTAGCAAGCTTGCGGCGCATTCCCGCTCCCATTCCCCCACTGATCAGCACATCAACACCGTCGAGGGGATGAGCTTCATCGCCGGAAGTCTCATGCATCGCCTGCGTCTTGGGCAGCTCAAGCATCTCCCTGCCCAACACACTGCGCTCAGCACCGACCTCATAAATCCAGAATCGACGGCAGCGCCCAGCGTGCGCTGTTACTTCGCGGCGATTCTGACTACAGATCGCTATTTTCATAGCCATTTCTCCTTCCGTAAAACCCACTCAATTCTGGTATCGCTCACCGCAGCGGGAGACCGCCAACCAGAGCCTGGATCACCACAAAATAGCAAACCTGCGTTACAGTGTTTTGCAGTAGATCAAAAGCAGTCGTAACAAACCGACTTGCCACCCTAAAGAGAAATCATGCGTTATAGGCGCTTTGATGCTAGTCCACCGTTCAAGCGTGCGTCAATTTACCTCGGCCTGTTCACACTAGTGAAGTCGTCACCTCCACGGCAAAAAAGCGCCTTTCAAGCGCATCCGTCAAGACGCAACGAACCCCGTTTGGAATTTTCAAACAAGCAGAGTGGGGCTTTATTTTGTAACTGACTGAACGACACGACTGACATCTAACAGAGGGAAATATGGCCATCAGCAGGCACTAATCCGCTATTGCGAAAAAAAAGCCAGCCCACACCCAAGGAAATAAGCAAGGCGTTAGTTGATTGATGTCAAACGTCTTTTGATTTCATCAAGCCCTGTGACAATTTGTCCAAAGCAATTTCTATTGAGAACGGTATACTCTCCCCCGTAAACAGTTTTCAGCGTGCCTTCGGGCAAGTTTTATGACTGCTTGCAGCCACTTCTGTTTGATGTTTACGATCCGTACGTCCCACGGCATAGAGAGCACGGCAATGAATGAAACCCTTGTAGAACTATCGCGACTGCAGTTTGCAGTTACCGCGATGTACCATTTCATATTTGTCCCCCTGACCCTTGGTATGACCTTCCTGTTGGCGATCATGGAATCCGTCTACGTGATGACGGGACGTGAGGTCTACAAGGAAATGACCAAGTTTTGGGGCAAACTGTTCGGCATCAACTTTGCCATCGGTGTTGCCACCGGGATCACGATGGAGTTCCAGTTCGGCATGAACTGGTCGTACTACTCCCACTATGTCGGCGACATCTTTGGGGCGCCGCTGGCGATCGAAGGTTTGATGGCCTTCTTCCTGGAATCGACCTTTATCGGCTTGTTTTTCTTTGGTTGGGACCGCCTCTCTAAAGTGAAGCACCTTGCGGTGACCTGGCTTGTCGCGCTGGGCAGTAACTTCTCGGCGCTGTGGATTTTGATTGCCAACGGTTGGATGCAAAACCCGGAAGGTTCAGTATTTAATCCAGAAACCATGCGCATGGAAATGGCGAGCTTTGCCGATCTGGTAATGAACCCCGTTGCCCAGGTGAAGTTTGTACACACCGTCTCCGCCGGCTATGTCACCGGCTCCATGTTTGTGCTGGCAATCTCTGCCTACTACCTGCTGCGCAATCGCCACACCGCGTTTGCCCGCCGCTCCTTTGCCATTGCCGCGAGCTTCGGCCTGGCCTCGGCGCTGTCAGTCATCGTACTGGGCGATGAGAGCGGCTATGAGCTGGGCGACGTACAAAAAGTGAAACTGGCCGCAGTGGAAGCGGAGTGGAAAACCCACGAACCACCGGCAGCATTTACGCTTTTTGGCCTGCCCAATGAAGAGACCCAACATACCGACTACGCCATTCGTATTCCCTATGTAATGGGGTTGATCGCAACGCGTTCTCTGGATGAACCGGTTATCGGTCTGGCTGACCTGAAGGAACAGCACCGCGAGAAAATTTACAAAGGTGCGCAAGCCAGTATCCTGCTCGAAAAAATGCGCAGCGAAGGGCTGAGCGACGAGGAAACTGCACAATTTGATAACGTCAAAGACAGCCTCGGTTACGGCCTGCTTCTCGATGCCTACGCCAAAGACTTGAGCGCGCCCACCGAGGCCGAGGTTCAAGCCGCCGTCGACGCCAGTATCCCCAAAATTGCACCACTGTTTTGGTCGTTCCGTCTCATGGTGGCCTGTGGCTTCTTTATGCTGATGGTATTTGCACTGGCCTTCTTCTACAGCTCTCGGCACGGCCACGAAAAGCCCCGCTGGCTGCTCAAGCTCGCGCTGTTCAGCCTGCCCCTGCCCTGGGTTGCCAGTGAAGCGGGCTGGTTTGTCGCCGAGTACGGTCGCCAGCCCTGGGCCATCGCCGAGATATTGCCGCTTCACACTGCAGTATCCAACCTGGCGGTAAGCGATGTGGTGATTTCACTTATCGCCGTAACCGTTTTCTACACAGTAATGTTCATCGTTGGCCTGTCCCTGATGATCAAGTTTGCACGTAAAGGGCCGGGCACCGTCGCCCCCGCTACGTCTGCGCAACGTCTGCAAGGAGTGGAATCATGATTGATTACGAAACGCTCAGAATAATCTGGTGGGTGCTGGTGGGAGTGCTATTGATTGGCTTCGCCATTACCGATGGGTTTGACCTTGGCGTCGGTGCTCTGCTGACGCTGGTCGGGCGCACCGACAATGAACGCCGCGTGATGATCAACACTATTGGCCCCCACTGGGACGGCAACCAGGTGTGGTTTATCACCGCTGGCGGCGCGATCTTCGCCGCCTGGCCATTGATTTACGCCACAGCATTCTCGGGCTTTTACCTGGCGCTGATGCTGACACTGATTGCGCTGTGGATGCGGCCATTAGGCTTTGATTACCGCAGCAAACTCGAAGATCCACGCTGGCGCGCCACTTGGGATTGGGCGCTGTTTTGCGGCGGTCTGATTCCCGCGCTGATTTTCGGCGTGGCCTTCGGCAATCTGCTGCTGGGCGTACCCTTTGAGTTTGATAACACGCTTAAGGCCACCTACACAGGCTCCTTCTTCGGCCTGCTCACGCCCTTTGCGCTGCTGTCCGGCCTGATCAGTGTCAGTATGTTGATGATGCACGGTGCAACCTGGTTGCAGATGAAAACTGCAGACACACTGCGCGGCCGCGCCGAAGTGGTGGCCCAGCGCCTGGGGATCGTAACAGCGGTACTGTTTGTACTTGCGGGTATCTGGGTTGCGATGGGACTGGACGGCTACATCATCACCTCTGCGGTCGATGGCAACGGCGCCTCCAACCCGGTGCTCAAATCCGTAGAGACTGTGCCCGGCGGCTGGCTGGACAACTACTCCCGCTACCCCTGGATGATCATCGCGCCGATCCTTGGCATTGCCGGCCCCTTGCTGGTCAGCGTCCTGTCTCGCGGTCATCGCGCAGGCTGGGCCTTCGTGGCGAGCGGCATTAGCCTGGCGGGCATTATTCTCACTGCGGGCTTCTCCATGTTCCCGTTCCTAATGCCCAGTACCACCATGCTGAATGCCTCACTCACCCTGTGGGATGCCACATCCAGCCATTTCACTCTTACAGTGATGTTCTGGGTCGCTGTTGTGCTGGTGCCAATCATGCTGTCTTACACGGCGTGGACCTACTATGTGATGCGCGGACGAATTCGCGAATCACATATCGCCGAAAACAGCCATTCACTGTACTAACAGTCTAGGAGCGTAACGATGTGGTATTTCACTTGGATTCTCGGTGTATTGTTAGCCTGCTCATTCGGCATCATCAATGCCATGTGGCTTGAAAGTGTCGAAAATCTCGACCGTGAGGTGAACGATCAGTAATTCGCTGACGCAGCTGAATTCTGCAAGATATGGCGGCTGAAACCGCGCGCGACAAGCGCGAATTAGCCGCTTGGTTACGCGCAGAAGGCAAGCGCTTTCATCCTTCCATACTCGGCGTCGTCGGCCTGTCGATGGCGGCATTTGCCGCCCAGGTCTCGGCGCTTTTCCTATTGGCGACGATTGCCCAGTGCTGGGTGATCGACGGCCAGAGAGCCAGCATCGACCTTCTGGTCGGACTGGGTAGCACCATCCTATTACAACTTGTCTTCCAGCACCTTCGCGAACACCTTCGCAGTAAGCTGGCATTTCAGGTCGAGAAGCATTACCAGTGCGCACTTCGCGCCCAAATTGAAGCGCGCAGCCTCGCGCTGATCCGCGAACACAGCGTAGCCAGCTGGCAGTCCTTTTTCACCCGCCGTGTCGCGGCCTTGCAACGCTACTTCTGCGACTACCTGCCCCAGACAATGCTGGCGGTACTCGCGCCGGTATTTATCCTACTGATTGTGCTGCCATTTAGCTGGCTGGTGGCGTTAATTCTGCTGGTCACCGCCCCCCTGGTACCCCTGTTTATGTGGCTGGTAGGCATGGGGGCCGCCGTCGCCCACCGCGAACATTTTATCGCGATAGAGCGACTCACCAGCCTGTTTCTGGACCGCCTCAAGGCGCGGCAACTGCTACAGATTTTCAACCGGATCACCGCAGAGCGAGAATTTTTCAACGAGGCCTCAATCGACCTCAAACAACGCACCATGAAAGTGGTCGGGCTCGCGTTTCTGTCGTCCTCGGTGCTCGATTTCTTCGCAACACTGTCGATTGCACTGGTTGCTGTGTTCGTCGGCTTTTCACTGCTCGGCGAGATCAACTTTGGTCACTGGTCCGCTGGGCTCAGCATGCAGGAAGGCCTGTTCATGTTGCTGCTGGCGCCCTTGTTTTACAGCGAGCTGAGACTGCTAGGGCGCTACTACCACAGCAAGGCAGAAGCACTTGGCGCCGCCGACGAATTGCAGGCCATCCTCGACCTCCCCGAGCTCAATATCGAGCCTGGCACCCTGCCTCTGGCACTGCCGCCGTTTCGGGTATTGGCGTCGGACGGTGGCTGCGAGCTCCTGCGCGTCCCCGCCCTGACAGTGAACGAGGGCGACCATATTCTGCTTAGTGGGCCCTCGGGAAGCGGTAAAACCAGCCTGCTGGAAGCGCTGCTGGGACAGCGCCCGGTTGCCTGCGAGACACCATTACAGTGCCTGCAACGTCGCGACGTGGCCTGGCTCGATCAGTCGCCGCCGGTTTTACCCGGCAGCATTCGCGAAAACCTCAATCTGGGACAAGTCCACGCGGACGCGCAACTGAGGACAGCATTGGACAACGTGGGCCTGGGCGAGTGGTTGGCGCAACAGCGCGACGGACTGGACACCGAGATGGGCGACTACCCGCCCCTGTCCGGCGGCCAGCGACAGCGCCTCGCAATAGCGCGCCTGATTCTGCAGCAACCCCGGGTGGCCTTGCTCGATGAACCGACCGCGCACCTGGCGCCACAACAGCGCGCTGCGATTACCGATCTGCTCCAACAACACCTCGCGACACGCACACTGATCTGGGTCGCCCACGGCCAGGCGCCGACGGCATTTTTTACGCGACACTGGCAGATTCGCGACAAAAATCTGACTGAGTCACCCTTGGCAAACGGGGGCACCGATGCAAGCTGATCGCCGTGCCGCCATGGCACTCAGCGCCACCCACCTGACCGCCGGACTGGCGCTTCTACTGCTGTCAGGCTGGTTTATCGCTGCCAGCGCGGTGGCTGGCCTGGCGCCACTGGCGACCAGCTTTAATTACGTCATACCCGCCGCGATGATACGGTTTCTCGCGCTGATTCGAATTCTGGCTGGCTACGGTGAGAAGTACTTCGGCCACTCGGCACTCCTAGATCGCGTGAACCACTTGCGACTTGCCGTATTTGACGCAGTGATGCATGGCAGTGCCGACGATGCCAGAGCCACAGAGCTGGAGCGCCTGAGCGCTCAGACCGACGCCCTCGCCAGTCGGGATATCGCCGCGACCTTTCCCATAGTGGCGGCGGGTGTCCTTGCGGTGCTTCTCGCGTTACTGGCACTGCTGGTCTTTCCACCCTTATTGTTGCTTCAAGCCATCGCCCTGCCTATCGCCGGACTTATCGCCTTCTGGCAGTGGCGCAGCCTGCGTCAGCTGCAGCAACAGCTGGCAGAACAGCAAGCCGCCTACTCCGCAGCCATAGAGCACTATCTGGGGTCCGTTTCACTCTGGTACCAGGGCAATGCAAAGGCCTCGATCGACAACGGCGAGTCGGCCTGGCGTTCCACGCGACACGCTCTCAGACAGACACAAACCCGCGGCGACAGCCGACTGACCGCGCTGGCACTGCTATTACTGGTGTGGGCGGCAGCCTCACCCAGCGAACATTGGCTGGGCAGCCCCTATTTAATGCTGGGCCTGTTTTTCTGCCTGTCACTGCCGGACTGGCTCGGCGCACCGATCAGAGCCATGTCTGCCCTGGCAGAAGCTCAACACGCCGCCAACGAACTCGACAAAGTCACGACCGAGGCCGAAAGCAATGTGCCATCCGAAGAATCTACCGAGCGACTGAGCGTCGACGATCTGGTGTTTTCGCAACTGCGTCCGCAGCGCGAGCACCTGCGCTGTTCCACACTCGACTTGACACTCAAGCGCGGCGAAATCGCCTTTATCCAGGGCAGTTCCGGCAGTGGGAAAAGCTCGTTATTACTGGCTATTGCAGGCCTGCTGCCACAACAGGGGACACTTTACGTTAACGGCCAGGACGCGGCAGCCATGCCCTTGCCAACGCGCCGCAGAAATCTGCTCTATGTCGAACAGTTTCCAATGGTACTGGCGGACACTCTGCGCCAGAACCTGCTACTGGCCGCGCCCGAGGCAGACGATGCGACCCTCGGGGATGCCCTGCGTGCAGTGGGGCTAGAGAACGTATTACAGGACGGTCTGAATCAGTGGCTGGGGGAAACCGGGCGCTTGCTGTCTGGCGGCGAAAAGAAACGCCTTGGCCTGGCCAGAGCCCTGTTGAGCGATGCGCCGATCTGGTTGCTGGACGAACCCTTTGAGGGTCTGGATCAAGCGGCGATACAGCGAATTGCGCAGCTGCTCAACCGAGAGCGGGCCAAGCGCATTCTCATGGTGGTCTCGCATCAGCCCCTGGCAACCCTGAGCGCGGATTACAATCTTTCCCTGGACAGCTAAGGTCGCGGCCCGTCGGCTATCATCATACGGAGGGCACCGGCCGCCCGACTTTCGCCTCAATGGCCTCCCGCGCTTCTGCAAGTGCGCGGCGAAAGAGCTCACATTCCACCGGTTTTCGCGCCGTTGGCATGACCACCGCAATGGAATAGGTTCCGCGAAACGTCTCCACCGGGGTTCCAAAGCCACACACGCCCGGCCGATATTCCTCGCAGCAACTGGCAACGCCCCCCGCTCGCATTCCGTGCAGCTCATCAATCAAGGTTGCCAACGAGCGGTGCTCATCACAAAGTGTCGGTACCGTTTCGGGTAACAATCTGCGAATTTCCTCGTCGCTCATCGTCAGCAACAGCGCCTTGCCCGCCGCCGTGGTATACAGGGGAACGTGAACCAGCTCCGGCGCAAACTCCACCCGAAGCTGGTGATCCGCAACAATGGTATCCAATACGATCACTTTGTCATCGTCAAGGGTACAAAACGCCACTGACTCCCCGACAGCCTTGGACAGCTTTTCCAGCTGGGGCCGGACGGTCGAGATCATATCGAATTGGGTTTTGTAGGTAAGCCGGAACATTTCTGGCCCAAGTTTGACGCCGCCCTGCTGATCCAGCGCCATCGCCAGGCCCTCTGTTTTAAGGGCAGCAACAATTCGCTGTACCGTAGGACGCGGCAATTCCACACGCTTGGCGATGGCCCCCAGGCTGATACCCTCGGGATGATCCCCCAGCACACGCAATATGGAGGCAGCCCTGGCAATCACCTGAATGCCGGGGGTGGCGCATTTGCGCTCATTTATTATTGCTTTCTCGTTCATACGTTTCTCTTGCGTCAACCCGGCATGCGGGTCTTTATCTCACCAAAAATTAATTATGCCTGACTTGCCCATAAAATCACAATGCGATACAGTTGTCCATATTGCGATACACCGTATCACATTGTGAATCGATCACCGGAGCGAAGGCAAATGGCAAACACAGGCACAAGACACTATCAGTTAGCGGCTACCCTTATCGCAGCCCTGACTCTCGGTGCCTGCGGCAATGAACCCGCCCAACATGCCGCCGCCCGCGAAAAAGTGGTCGGCACCTACACCATTCAAGAACAATCTCTGGTACTGACCTCCAAGCTGCCCGGACGCACCGTCGCCTCGCAGATTTCTGAGGTCAGACCCCAGGTTTCCGGCATATTGCAAAAACGCTTGTTTGAAGAGGGCGCGGCGGTCACCGCAGGCCAGATTCTGTACCAGATCGACGCCGCCCCTTACAAAGCAGCTCTTGCCAGAGCGGAGGCAAACTTCGACGCCGCCCGCAATCAGTGGCAGCGCTTTCAAAATCTGATCAAGAGCAATGCCATCAGCCAACAGCAACTCGACGATGCCGAAGCCGCCTGGAAGTCCGCCAGAGCCGAGCTCGATAGCGCCAAAATCAATATGGCCTACACCGAAGTCCGCGCACCGATCAACGGCAAAACCGGGCGCTCTTTGGTCACCCAGGGTGCACTGGTCACCAACGGCCAGACCAATGCCTTGACCACCGTCACGCAGCTTGATCCGATTTACATCGATATTTCCCAACCGATCAGCAAAGTTTTGCAATGGCGCAAGGAATTGAATGAGGGACGACTGAAACGCATTAGCCCCCAGCAGGCCAGTGTCAGTCTTACCCTTGAGGACGGCAGCACTTACCCGCTGGCCGGCAGCTTAAAATTCTCCGAGGTTCAGGTTCAGCAGAGTACCGGTTCCGTGACACTGCGCGCCGAATTCCCCAATCCTGACGGGGCGCTGCTACCCGGTATGTTTGTACACGCGAAACTTCAAGAAGGTGAACGCAACAACGCGACCCTTTTGCCCCAGGAAGCGATTTTGCGCGACCCGTCAGGCCATGCATCAGTCTGGGTAGTGAAAGACGACAACACCATTGAACGTCGCGCCATCAGCATCGAGCGAATGATCGGCAATACCGTACTGGTCGAAGAGGGCGTTCAGGCTGGAGAAGCGGTCATCACCGAAGGCCTACGCGGTCTGCGCCCCGGCCTTCAGGTCTCCCCCCGACCCGCCCAAAACCTGGACATGACAACGTCCTTCGCGCTGGCTAGCCAGTAAGGAGAACGGTTTACCATGTCGCGATTTTTTATTGACCGGCCAATCTTCGCCTGGGTACTCGCCATTCTGATGATGCTCGCTGGAGCATTGGCGATCAAAAATCTCCCGGTCAGCCAGTATCCCGACGTGGCGCCCCCGGCGGTGGCGATCAGCCTGAACTACCCCGGCGCCTCAGCCGCAACTGTTGAAGACACCGTCACTCAGGTTATTGAGCAACAGCTCAACGGCCTCGACGGCCTGCGCTATATCAGCTCAGAAAGTGAATCCAGCGGCACCATGAGAATCGTCGCCACCTTTGAACAGGGCGTGAACCCCGA
>JBFEVY010000255.1:0-5329 GCA_041546665.1 Spongiibacteraceae bacterium
CTACGAGTCCGGCCACCTGCTGGTAAAAATCCGTTACTTTCGCGCACTGGATTCCATTCTGGTCTTTGTAGACCAACTCAAGGTCAGCGACGTGAGAGGCGACAGCCAGGCGGCGGCGCATTTTACCGGCCTGGTGGGCGATGCCGACCTGACCATTGCCGAGTATGACCGCCCCCGTGTATTGGCCGATGTACAGGCACAACGCAGTGGTTTGGACTACACCATTTCCTACGAGGAGCAAGCAGACAATCAGGTTGCTATCGTCTTTACGCCGCAAAAAGTCCCCGACTATGATGCAACGGATTTAATCCTGGAAGCTAACAACAAGGGCAGCCGTTTTCTCGGCCGCTACTTTGGTATGGCAGGCCTCAAGCACCGCACCGATAACGGCACCCAGGTCGCACTGGTGTACCAGACTGCCTTCGCGGATTTTGGTGAATCCCGTGATGGTGACGAGCTGAATCAATACAGCTTCAGCATCGATCACCCCTTTACTTCCGGGCTTTATGGTGTCGACGTAAGCTATACCGAATACACCCGCAATCCCATGGGTTACGATTTCGTACCCGAATCTTGTCTGCTACCCGGCCTGCGGCTCCCAATCATCTGTAGACCAGCCTCGGTGGAACTGAAGGAGTACAACTTAGAGGCGGAAATTCTGCAACTGACCCTTCGCGGCGAGCAAGTGCTGTACAGCACGCCCTGGAAACGCTTCACCATCAGTGAAAAACTGCAACACATCGACTCCAAAGTCGAAGACACCGATGCGCATGAAAAGATTTTAGACGAGGTCTACCAGACCGCTGAAATCGGCGCCAAGTATCTTCAAACCAATTATGACACCGAGGAAGGCTCTGCCTCCCAGCTGTCTCTCGGTGTTGACCTGAAGTTTGGCTACGGTGACGGCGGCACCCTGGACGATTACGCCAACTACAAGCTTGACTTCGAGACAAGATACCCCGGCGCAACTGCCCCCGAAGTGGCTGCCGAGGCGCGCACCGCGGAATTTATCGCCCTGAAACCCACCTTTACCTATCAGCTTCGCCTGTCGCCACAAAACATTCTGAAACTGAATGCGCGGGGCCAGTTGGCGGATGAGCAACTACCCCAGCAACAGCAGTTTGTACTCGGCGGCATGACCAGCCTGAGCGCCTACCTTCCAGGCGTGTTGGTGGGTGACGAGGGTTACTTCCTCGATGCCCAGCTTGAGCACCATATTACGATGGGTGAATTTAAACTGGTGCCCACCCTGTTTGCTGAGTACGGCGGTGCCTGGTACCAAAATGCCAGCTCGCCAGAGGGTGATGAGCAGTCCATCTCCGATGCAGGTATCAGTGTGAAGCTGCAGTATGGCGACACCCTGTACACCGAAGTCGTTGCCGCCACACCGATCAGCGATGACGTAAGTGATGAGGATCGCCTGGAGTCGCTGGAAGCCGACTTCTACTGGCGGGTTCGCCTCACGTTCTAAACCGCAAAGCTAAACTTTGCGGTCGACGCCTTCCCCGTCCATCTGGAAGGGGAAGGCTCTCGCCCTTCCTGCCTTCTTCATCATCCCCGCTTACTCAATCACATAGGATTGCAGCGGCGGAAAACCATTGAACTCGATAGAGCTGTAGCTAGTGGTGTAAGCGCCGGTCGACAGCCAGTACAGGCGTTCGCCTTCCTGTAAATCCAGCGGCAATTGATAGCGGTGATCCTCATAGAGGATATCCATGCTGTCACAGGTCGGCCCGGCAATGATGACCTCATCAAGCTCACGCCCTCCGCCTGTATTCTCATCCCAGGCCACCGGGTACTGAATCGCCTCGCCAAGGGCTTCAATCATGCCGCCAAAAAGACCAACATCGAGATACACCCAGCGATCCGGCGAGTCTTGAGATTTGTAGGAGACCTGCACAACCTCGGTGACCAGCACACCGGCCTCCCCCACCAGCGAACGCCCCGGCTCAATGATGATTTGAGGGGGGTTATCGCCAAAGTCTTCACGCATAAAGCGTTCAATAGCGTTGCCATAGGCAGCAATATCATGCTGTCGGCCGGCGTAATTGGCGGGCATGCCACCCCCCATATTGATCATTTCAAGGTGAATCCCGGCCTCTTCCAGGCGGTCATAGATAAATCGTACCTTGGCGATCGCCCCATCCCAGCTACTGATATCCCGCTGCTGGGAGCCCACGTGAAACGAGATGCCCCAGGGCTTCAGACCGAGATCCCGCGCCAGCAGGTTTAACTCAATCGCCATTTCCGCCTGACAACCGAATTTGCGGGAGAGCGGCCAGTCCGCCGTTTCAGAGCCCTCGGTCAACACGCGAATATAGACTTGACTCCCTGGCGCGAACTTTGCAAGTTTTCTGATGTCAGATTCACAGTCGCTGGCAAACAGGCGAATGCCCTGCTGGTAGGCAAACTCGATATCCGACGCTTTTTTAATGGTGTTGCCAAAACTCATACGCTCCGGCGCGATGCCCAGCTCAAGCAGCTTGCGAAGCTCGTAGACCGAGGCAATATCAAAATTGGCACCCAACTCCGCCAGACAGCGAATAACCGCAACATCGGGATTCGCCTTTACCGCGTAGTAGACAGAAGCATAGGGAAACGACGCCACCAGTTCAGCGTATTTACGCCGAATGACCTCGAGATCGATAATCACGCAGGGAGTGGCTTTGTCGGCGGCAAAATTGTGGATACGTTGCCAGCTTTCGGCGGAAAGTAGGTTAGTTTGCATAGCGAGTCGAATTTGGCAGTGATTGGAGAATGGCCCTCGCTCCCTGACGAGCGGGAGACGAAGTCTACATCAATCACACAATTAATGCGCGACTGTCACAACAGCGCAATGTTTGGTGACGATACTCATTAAACCGAATCGGAACCGTTATAGAAAAATTGGTAATCAACTAAAGCAAAACCCGGCGCGCAGGCCAGCTGAAATTGGATCAGAGCCGCGCAAAACAATGGCCGGGAATCGCGCAACAGCGCAAGGAGTTAATTAATGAATCATAATAGAAACACTGAAAACAATATCGATGTTACCAACCTCTGCAGCCGCAAACTGTGGGAATTGCTGAAAAATGCCGAATGGCACAACGATGGCGAACGTTTCGCCATTGTCAGAGAATTGTCCGGTCGCCAGCACTATCTGGAAGAGTTGGCGCGTTTCACGATCTCAGAAACACGCCATTAAGTAGCAAAATATAGGGCAGTAGGCCCAGTAACAGATAAGGCAGCGACGCGGACCAAAAGCGCAGCTGCCTCTCACAGGCTTGATGTATTGCCAGACTCAACCGGGCCGGGACCTCTCTCGCGCTGGCATCCGCTGCCATTGAGGGCAATTCAACGCCGTTTAAAATACCGCTTTTCAGCAGAGCCGCCGAGAAGCGGTCTCCCCTTTCGACTTCGCTCGCCAGCCGCATATACCGCCGCCTAACCGGTGATTCCGGCATGCGGCGGGCACTTTGGCGCAGAGCCTGATTCATCGGAATCCCCGCCGACAAACACTCTCCGAGATGATTGATAAAGTGGTAACTCTGGTATTGAGTCAGGGCGGGGCCCAAACCCGGCAGACGGTACAACACACCCAGCCCACGACGCCGTAGAAAGGGAGAAAAGTACAGCGCTCCCCACACCACCCCCAGACCAAACAATGGCGCAAGCCCAAGCAACTGAAATCTCAGGATATCACCTAGCCCCTGCCCGCTGTATCGTCCCACCAGTACCGGAATCGCCAGAGCGGCAATCAGCAAAAGCCCAAGGGGCAACCAGGCATGAGTACGCAGGCGCCGGTAAAACTCGCACAGCAGCCGGTAGTGCTCCGCCAAACGCAGGTACACCCTCCCCAGATTTCCTGCGGCAAGCCCCAGCTGCATGAATTGTAACTCCCACTCGAGAAACAGCCCGCCATCTCGCAGCTCCTCCAGCATAAGCTGCTGACCGTTCGCGAAACGCTCCTCTAAATGCGCCAGCTGCGCCCGTTGCGCCGCCTGGCGCCCTTTGCTGAATAGCGCAATAAGCTGCCCCCAATCGTTATCCGGCGATTGACTGACATCGTACAAAGACTGAAATAAAACAAACCGCTGGGCCGCGGAGGTCGTCAGAGGCATTCGTTGGGCCTTGTTAATCGAGGAACTTTCACATCTTACAACGAATGCCACTATACTTTGACACCGAACGTAGAGGTGGGCATTTGCTCACACAATCGCCTAACACACAACACGCTTAATAAAAGGACCTCAATGATTATCCGCCTCATCTTTGCCGCTGTGATCCTGTACGCGCTTTACCGGTTTGTCACACTGGTTCAGCAAAAACCGCAGGAACAGCGCCGCTCCTACTATCTGAGTCTGATGATCGGCCTGGCGGCAGCGGGTCTGGTAATACTGTCACTGACCGGGCGGGTTCACTGGATCGCGGGCCTGATTGGCGGCGCGATTCCCTTTGTCCGCCAGTATATTCTTAACCACGTCTACCACCGACTGAACCAACAAACGACTGCGGGCAACACCAATCAGGGGCAACAGGACAGCCCCAGGCGCCAGCAAAACAGCCAGATGAGCGAAACCGAGGCGCTTGCAATTCTCGGTCTTCAGGCAGGAGCCAGCGAGGACGACATCGTCAAAGCACACCGGCTATTGATGCAAAAGCTGCACCCCGATCGCGGCGGCAATGACTACCTCGCCAGCCAGCTGAATGCGGCCAAGGAAACCTTGCTACAGCGCTGATTACCTCGCCTCACAGCGCGTAAATTCTCTCGGTAGTGCTGCTTTTTGCCGCGCAAACCGGGTAGACTTTGCCCCCAGAACATCGTGTCAGGAGTAACGTGTCTTCACCATGAGTCATGTGTTTGTAATTCAAAATCAGGACGGCCACTACCTCAATAAGCAGCAGGAATGGGTCGACGGCAGCGACCGGCGCACCCTCTACCGCACCCAGCACCGCGACGAAGCTGTGAATGTGGTCTTTGAACATAGCAGCAAAGACATCTACCTGCGTGCACAACCGCTGGAATGTGAAGTCGATGACAGTAAGCAACCCATTGTGAAGGCGGGGCCGCCGATCTTTGCCGCACTTGCCGACGAGGATGAAGACAACGTCAACCCCAGTGAAAATGGGGAAGACGAGGACACAACATTACAGGACGATGAAACTCACCGCGCGGAGCCACCCCAGACTTGAACTTCGCGGGACATCCCCCCATCTAAGAAGAATCGATTACTACAGGAAATTTCGCCACCATGATGCGTATCTTTCTCTTTCTGGCCACCAACCTGGCCATCATCCTTATCGCCAGCATTGCGCTGAGCCTGCTTGGGGTCGATTCCACCCTGGCAGC